>DMHJ01000131.1 GCA_003449495.1 Clostridiales bacterium UBA8153 | reverse complement strand
CTCCGGGTAGCCGTCCGGGCCCGGGAAGCAGTACGTCAGTAGGCGGGCAGGCTGCTCCAGCATGTCACTGTCCTGTGAAGACAGGTCGCAGATGACCAAGCCGCCTTCGCGCACCAGCTGAGACCTCCCCTCGTGCCGGGGTCGGCCACTGGGGGCCGCACCCGGATGGTTGTGCCTCTACCGCAAGTGCGGGCCGGCCGCGCGGGCAGTTGTCCACCTGGCCCCGCCCGGGCCCCCGGCCGCCCCAAGGTGACTTCGCAGTTCAGCGCACGGTGTAAGCCGCCGCTTCCTGGGCTAGCGTCTGTTCAATGCTGTCCACCACCGAGTCCACCGGCACCCGGAAAGCCTCGGTGTCCCGTCTGCGCTTGACCTCCACCGCACCGGCCCGGAGATTGCGCTTGGAGACGGTAGCCCGCACCGGAAAGCCCAGCAAGTCGGCATCGTTGAACTTCACGCCTGCGGAGACCTCCCGGTCATCGTAGAGCACGGGGATGCCGTGGGCCTGCAGCTCCGTATAGAGATCCTGCGCAGCGAGGACTACTTCCTCTTCATCCCCCACGGTCATGAGATACACATGATACGGCGCCACCGTCACCGGCCAGATGATCCCGCGCTCGTCATGGTGCTTCTCTACGATACACGCCGCCAGCCGCCCCACGCCCAAGCCATAGCAGCCCATGACCACCGGCAGCTCCTGCCCGGCCGCATCCAAGTACACGGCTTTCAAGGCCCGGGAATATTTCACCCCGAGCTTGAAAGTATTGCCCACCTCAATACCGCGGGTCATCTCCAGCCCGTTACCGCAGGAAGCACACGGGTCCTGGGCCCGGGCCGCGGCGATGTCGCCCACCAGCCCGGCAACGAAATCCCGGCCGTAGCCCGCACCGGTGAAGTGGTGGTCCTCCCGGTTGGCGCCGGCTACCAGGGCGCCGGCCTTGGGTACGCTGTCGTCGGCCACGATGCGGTATCCGGTCAGCCCTACCGGCGACACGTACCCGGGCACCAGACCCAAGGACCGGGCCTCGGCTTCTCCGGCCAACCTTGTTTCCGCCACTTTGAGCAGGTTGGCCAGTTTGCGCTCGTTAACTTCCAGATCGCCGCGGATGCACGCCAGCACCAACTGGTCTCCGGCCACAAATACCAGGGTCTTCAGGGTCTGGCTTGGCGTCACGCCCAGGAAAGCCGCCACGCCCGGGATGTCACGCATCCCCGGCGTCTCCACCGCGCGCAGTTCGCCGGTGGCTACCGGGGAGGCAGGGGTCTTACCCAAAACCGCTACTTCCCGGTTGGCCGCATATCCACACTGGGAGCAGATGAGCAGGGTGTCCTCTCCCGCCTCGCTCACCAGCATGAACTCGTGGGCTCCGGTACCCCCCATCATGCCCACATCCGAGGCGACCATGACCACGTCCAGACCCGACCGCCGGCAGATGTTGATGTAGGCCCGGCACACCTGCGGGTAGTAGGCATCGAGGCCTTCCTGGTGGTGGTGAAACGAGTAGGCATCTTTCATCACGAACTCGCGTACGCGGATCAGTCCGCCGCGCGGCCGGGGTTCGTCCCGGAACTTGGTCTGCAGCTGGTAGACCATGAACGGCAGCTGGCGGTGGGAATCCACCTCCCGCCGCGCCAGATCGGTGACGACTTCCTCGTGGGTCATGCCCAGCACCAGGTCTCGTCCTCCCCGGTCCTTGAATCGCGCCAGCTCCGGGCCCACCTCATACCAGCGGCCCGACTCCTGCCAGATCTCGGCCGGATGTACCACCGGCATGTTGATCTCCTGCCCGCCGATGGCATCCATTTCCTCCCTGATGATGGCTTCGATGTTGCGCATTACCCGCCAGCCCAGGGGCAGGTAGCTATAGATCCCCGCCGCCAGCCTGCGCATCAGGCCGGCCCGCAGCATCAGCCGGTGGCTGACCAGTTCGGCTTCGGCCGGAGCTTCCCTGAGGGTGCGGCCAAACAACGTGGATGATCTCATCCGAGCGCCTCCATTCTGCAGGTCCTCAGACATCGCCTTACTCCTACACTTTAAGCCCAACCGGGGCTGAAAGCAAGCAGACGAGCTGATCGGAGGAAAGCTCGAGCGAGCACAACGGCATGGGCCTCCCGCGCCGGTGCGGGGCGCAGCACCTCTTGGTGAAGGCGAGACAGGTTTGGGTGGTCTCGGGGACAGAGGTACTCCCCGGCTGCGCCGGTGGGTAGACCGGCAACGACAGCATCCATCTTTATCGCCGGGCGGTAATGAGCGGCACCCCGTGGTTGGTTGGCTGGGCCTGCGGGAGTTGGAGACAGAACTCGGGTGGGGGCGGCAGACCCTGGACAGTGGAGTGTGCTCCCCGCCTGCCCTCAGATCTGCAGAAGGGTAGTAACGTTGTGTAACCGGCCGGCCTTGGCATCACGGCGCGAGCAGGTCTCGTAGGTTCTGTTCCATTTGTGGCTTGAAATCGAAGTACTCCTGCCAGGTCCGTTCGACAAATTCTGACCGTAAGTGCTCATCACGGGAAAACAGCAGCTCGCCCCCGGTTACCTCGAAGCGGTAGCCAACGGGACTCTGGTTAAGGGTGCGCACATCCACCTCTAGTCCCAGCTTCGCGCTAAGGTTGGCCGACAGTGACAGGGTCATATCGATCTGCCCTTCCGGCGGCACCGCTGCTTCGAAATAGACGGCGATGTCGACATCGCCGACGACAAGGCTTTCCAAGGCCGAGCCGTAAAGGTACGCAAATGCTATAGACGGGAAGGAGGACAGCACTTCCTTGATGGTGGACACGAAACCGGCAACATCACCATTTTCTAGCCTGGTTCTTGTTTTCAAGAGCGTTCACTCCCGGTCTACTGCCTGGTGTATGGCGGTGAGAAAAAGCTCGAGATCGCGCAAGTCTTCGCGCATGATCTTGAGCATCAGCCGGTCATCTACTTTGCCATAGCCGTGAACTAGAAGGTTGCGAAAGGCGGCCATCCTTGCCAGCCGCCCGGCCAGGTCCTCCTGCAGGTACCCGGAGTCTCCCAAGCGGAGGAAACTTTCGGCATAGCTCTGGGGAGCTTCCCGTAGCAGCCTGGCGCACAGGTGATTGGAGATACTCAAGGCCGCCTCGATCATAACGATGAACGCATACCGCGCCGACCGGACAGCTTCCGGATTGTTCAGGAAAACGCCTTCCTCCCGGCCTGCATACTCCTGCAAGACCGCAAGCGACTGTCGGATGTCCGCAACTTTTTCACTGAGGCGAGCGATGTTAAGGTTCTTGCTGCCCACGGCTTCGCCCTCTCCCGGTCAGCCCATGGCCGATCTACCTGCCGTACCGGCCAGGACATTGGCAATCACAGCGATATTATAGTCCCTAGCCCGGCTTGTGGTCAAACCAGCTGTCCTGCGTGAGACCTTCCGGCCTTCCCCAAGGTCATAGAAATGCCGGTATGAGTCCGTTTTGATCCACAGTCTCCCGTTCTCGTTACGCCTCCGCCCCTGGCCGGCAGCGTGCAACTGTCAGGCCGGAACGTTCGGGTAATGCGGGCTCAGGGTCGTAGCAGGTAGTACCCGTGCTTGATCAGGACGCGAAGCACTGTGGCCACGGGCACGGCCAGGAGCAACCCCCACGGGCCCACCAGGTAACCACCGGGGAGTACCGCCAGGATCACCAAGAGAGGATGCAGCCCGGTGCGGTCTCCCAGGACTTTGGGCCCGATGATCGCGGTATCCACTTGCTGGATGATCGCCACCGCCAGGAGAACCTGGGCGGCCCGAAGTGGAGAGGTAAGGAAGCCGGCAAACACCGCCGGCACGGCGGCGATGGAGGGCCCGAAATACGGGATGAACTCTCCCGGGCCGGCCAGGATGCCCAGGATGGTGGTAAACCGGATCTGGAGCAAAGGCAGGACAGTTCCGGTAAGCGAACCGATGATGAGGGCGACCATCGCCTGCCCCCGGATGAACCCCCCGACCAGGCCATTGATATCCTGGCGCAATGCCGGCCATCGCCTGGAGCCGGTGGCGGATGTGAAACCTCGCACTCTGGCCCGGAAGCCGTCCAAGTCACGCAGCATGTAGAAGGCAAGCACCGGCGCGATGATCACCTGGAAAACGCCGGAAGCCACTGCCCATAGCCCGGTGATGCCCGCGCCGCTGGAGCCGAGGATAAGCTCTTCAGCTCGGCCATGAGCACCGGGATGACCACCCAAGCGGCTAGGGCCAGTACGGCCAGACCCCCGGCATACACCATGAGGATGGCCGCCACCCGGGGCACTTGCTTCCGTTCCAGTGCCTTCACGGGAGGCTCTACGACGTAGGTGATGGCTGAAGCCAGAAGAGAGGGCGCCAATCCTTGCCGTAACAAGTAGAGCAGGTAGGCCGTGCCTAGCAGTCCCAAGCCGTACCCGCCCACCCGCAGCCACCGGCTCAAAGACAGTGCTCCAAACGAAAAAGCGGGTCGGGTTTCACCCGGGCCGCGCCTCCTCGTGCTGCATCGCTGTATAGGAAAGCTATCTCGCCAGACGCTCCTTGAGCGCCCCCAGCTCGCCACGCGTGCGCCTCCAGAGCTTGTCCGCCCTGCTCTGGACACTGCCGGTGGTCCGTACCACCCGGGGGCGGTGCCGGGGCGACATCACCATGCCCATAAAGGCTCCGACCAGGCCGCCGGTGAGCAACCCTTGCCAGAAAGTCTTGGGCAGACCCGCATCGCTCCCTCCTGCTATGGTTTGACAGCGGCGTGAGCGCTGGCATCCCCAGAGATGGGGACCTGCGTACCATCGTCTTGCAGCTGGAACAACTGCCGGCCGGTAAGGGTTGGTGAAAACTCTATGCAGCAGTCCCAGCAGTAGAATAGCCCGCCCCCCACCCGGCCCACGGCGCGGCTTTGCCACGCCGGGCACCTGAATGTCATGGCCGCATCCTCCCGCCTCCAGTGTCACTGGGGATCATGCCCCAATGCCCGTCCCCTGATGCAGACTAGAGTGTCATTAGCGGCCCCTCGATGATTCCTCCTCCCAGCACTTCGTCACCTTGGTAAAACACGGCGGCTTGCCCCGGGGTAACCGCCGCCTGCGGCTGAAAAAAGCTGACCGCGACTTGACCGGAACCTGCCTCTTCCAACCGGCAGCGGACATCCGGGGCCCGGTACCGGATCTTCACCGTGGCCTCCAGGGCGCATTCCAGGCCGGGGACGGAGATAAAGTTACAGTCCACGGCCAAAAGTCCCGGGGCCAGGGTGTCCTCCCGGGTGCCCACCACCAGAGTGTTAGTTGAGGCATCGATCTTGACCACGTAGTAGGGTTCAGCTCCGGACAGCCCCAGGCCGCGTCGCTGCCCTACCGTGTACCCGGCCACGCCCCGGTGAGTTCCCAGCCACCGGCCGTCCCGGTCCACGATCGGCCCCGGGTGAAAAGCAGTCCGCTGCCCGAGAAAGGCACGGTAGTCGCCACCGGGCACAAAGCAAATCTCCTGGCTTTCCGGCTTGGCGGCCACGGGCAATCCTGCCGCGGCCGCGTGCAGGCGTACCTGCTCTTTGGTGAGCTCGCCGAGGGGGAACCGGGTATAGGCCAGCTGGTCCTGTGTCATGGCATAGAGGGCATAGCTCTGGTCCTTGGCCGGGTCTACGCCCCTTTTCAGGACAAAGCGACGACGCTCGGGGCAGTGGGCGACGCGGGCGTAGTGACCCGTAGCCAGGTAGGAGGCACCTAAGCTCCGGGCTCGCACCGCCAACCGTGAAAACTTCATGCGGCTGTTACATACTAGGCAGGGGTTGGGGGTGCGCCCCCGGGCATACTCCCGGTAGAAAGCCTCGATGACTTCTTCGTTAAACTCCGCTTGGAGATTCATGACGTAGAAGGGAATGCCCAAGACCGCCGCCACTTGCCGGGCATCCCCGGCCGCCGCTGAACAGCAACCGGAGCCCGGCTCGGCCCCGGCAAAAAGCTGCAGGCTGATGCCTACCACGTCGAAGCCGGCCTCTTTGAGCAGCCAGGCGGCTACCGATGAGTCAACCCCGCCGCTCATGGCCACCACTACCCGTGAAGACGGTCGAACCTGAGAACTCAGGCTAGGTGGTCGCACTTGACCTCCTGTCGTTCCTCCTGGCTGTCCTTACCTGACAGGCGTTCCTGGTAGTTCTTGATGGCCAGATGCACGGCATCGGCGGCCAAGTTCGAGCAATGCAGCTTGTTGGGCGGCAGGCCGCCCAACGCCTCGGCGACATTCCTGTTGGTGACCTGCATGGCTTCCTCTACAGTCTTGCCCTTGACCATTTCGGTCACCATTGAAGAGGTAGCGATGGCCGCCCCACAACCGAACGTCTTGAACCGGACATCGGTGATCACTCCGTCAACCACCTTGATGGTGATGCGCATGATATCCCCGCATACCGGGTTGCCCACCGTACCCACACCGTCCGGATCCGTCAACTCACCTACGTTCTTGGGATTGGCGAAAAACTCCATGACTTTCTCCGTGTACACCCTCGGCTACTCCCTTCCAGCGTGTAGAGGCGATATTTCCCGTAGTCTGGCCACGATGCCGGGCAGGGTGCTGATGACGTAGTCCACATCCCCGGCGGTATTCTGCCGGCCCAAGCTGAAGCGTAGAGAACCGTGGGCCAGCTCGTGACTCAGGCCCATGGCCAAGAGGACGTGGGACGGTTCCAGGGCCCCCGATGTACAGGCCGAGCCGCTGGAGGCCGCTATCCCCAAAAGGTCGAGGTTGAGCAGCATGGACTCACCCTCGACAAACTCGATGCTCACGTTACAGTTATTGGGAAGCCGGAGCTGCGGGTGGCCGTTCAGCCTGCTGTGGGATATGCCCCCCAATATGCCCTGGACCAGCCGATCGCGCAGCGCCTCCAAATGCTCCCGTCGTTCGGGCAGCTCCTGCCTGCTTAGCTCTGCCGCCAACCCGAAGCCCACTATCCCCGGGAGGTTCTCGGTGCCGGCCCGCCGCTTGCGCTCGTGCCCGCCGCCGTGGGCCAAGGGCTCCACCCGGCAGCCCTTCCGGATGTAGAGGGCCCCGATCCCTTTGGGACCGTAGAGTTTGTGGCTGGAAATGGACATAAGGTCCACGTCCAGTGCTTTGACATCGATGTCCAGCTGCCCGGCAGCCTGCACCGCGTCGGTATGGAACAGGACCCCCTTTGCGCGGCACAACGCCGCCAGCTCCCGGATGGGCTGTATGGTGCCTACCTCATTGTTGGCCAGCATCACGCTGGCCAGGATGGTTTCGGGTCTGAGGGCGTGCGCCAGGTGGTCCGGTTCCACCAGGCCGTGCTCATCCACGGCCAGGTAGGTTACCTGCAGGCCCTGTCTCTCGAGCTGTTCGGTACTATGGATGATGGCGTGATGCTCGATGGCTGAGGTGATCAGGTGCTTACCTTGAATGCCTTTGAGGGCCGCCACGCCCTTGATGGCCAAGTTATCGGCTTCGGTCCCGCCGCTGGTGAACACGATCTCATCGGGATGGGCCCCGATGAGGCCGGCCACTTGCTCGCGCGCCCGGTCCAGCCCCCGGCGAGCTTCCCGGCCGAACCAGTGCACGCTGGAAGGATTGCCGAAGTGCTTGACCATATACTCATGTATGAGCTCGGCAACTTCGGCCCTTACTGGAGTGGTGGCGGCATTGTCCAAGTATACCCTGCGCATATTCCCTTGCCTCCATTACCCGGGCGGATCTAATCCCGACTAAACTACTAGGATATCCGGGAAGATCGTAGCACACCGGCCGGGTGGTGTCAACGCCCGGGGATGTTCCGCAGCCCACGGTCAGGAAGTCCTGACCAGCAGGGGTCAGTCAGGTTGCCGTCCTCAACTTGCGGATCCTCCGGTCAGTGAACGGCCGGCCGGAAGGCCGCCGGCCGCCCCGACGGACCTGCATGACCTGCCTCGAGGAAGAAGTGGCAGGAACGGCGGCCCGAGACCGCTCCGCCGCGATTGCCGTCTGCCGGGTGCAACCTCACCCGGCCTGTAGGTCACCTCCTCCCGCCACTCTCGACGCAACGGCTTCCGCAGCCGGGCCACCCGCAAACTGGCTCAAGTAGAGCTCGG
>DMHJ01000150.1:13722-13928 GCA_003449495.1 Clostridiales bacterium UBA8153 | reverse complement strand
GGTAGTGGTGGGTAGCCATCAACTCGTCCCAGGCCCGCTCTTCCCCGGGGAGAATGGGTTGCATCACCAGGGCGCGCAAGTCACTCTTACGGCCCTCGGGTTCTGGCCACGCCCGCTCCGGTGGAAGCTCCTTCATGACCCCATCCGATCACACCCGGGCGAAAAAACCAGACCTTCTCTCAACGCCCCGCATACCCCTGGTTTCT
>DMHJ01000150.1:13160-13383 GCA_003449495.1 Clostridiales bacterium UBA8153 | reverse complement strand
TCTCAAGACTTTGACGTGACCCTGCATCGCCCAGCGGGTGACCTTGCGCTGCCACCTGTCGGGTCTGCCGGAACCGCGGACTCGGGCCTACGTCCAGCACCACCTCAAGGTGGCGGGGGTTGCCCACCCTTTGTTCGCCGGCTGAGGCCATGCGGCTGATCCACTAGTTCTCCAAGGGGATCCCCCACCGCATCAAGAACCTCTGCGTGGCTTCGCTGGTGGC
>DMHJ01000150.1:0-12762 GCA_003449495.1 Clostridiales bacterium UBA8153 | reverse complement strand
GGCGGAGGTCGAAGGCGAAATAGTCGCTTGAAGGTGGCCAGGGGTGGGAAGAGAACCTCGTTCATAGCCCCTCAGCTGGCCATCCTAGGTGGCAAGACGGTGGCCAAGCAGGGCACCACGTTCGCCCCCGCACGGGGGCGTGGATTGAAACCTCAGCCTTGTCCTAGAGCAGCTCGCCGTCTTGCGCCGCCGCTTCGGGTGCGGTATGATGTAACCGGCGCCCCCACGTTGGGCTGCCTGGATCCGTAGAGGACCGGGACAGCAAGGGCATGGGCCTGGTCCCGGTTATGGGAGGCCGATGCTCATGCAACGTGTGGCCGTGTTGGGTGCGGGCCGGGTGGGATTGAGCCTGGGGCTGATGCTCAAATCCCGCGGGTACGAAGTAGTGGGCGCCTGCTGCCGCCGGGTAGAAAACACTGAACGTGCCTGCCGGCTATTGGGATGTCCGGAAGCTTCCCGCTTAGAGTTCGTCCCCGTCGCCGATGTAGTCATCATCTCCACCCCCGATCATGCCATCGCTTCCGTAGCCGCCGAGCTGCGGGCGGCCGGTTGTTTTCGGCCTGGCCAGCTCGTCATGCACACCAGCGGTGCCAGGACCAGTGCTGACTTAGCTCCCGCGGCCGCCTCCGGCGCCCTTACTCTCTCCTTTCACCCTCTACAAACCTTTCCTCGCTGTGAAACCGTCAGTCTTGAAGGCGTCTTGGTGGTAGGGGAGGGGGAGGGGCCGGCCCTGGCCGCCGGCCAGGCCTTGGCCCGAGTGCTGGGGGCCCGGTGGCAGAGCCTCCGTCCCGGTGCTAAGCCTCTCTACCACGCCGCCGCGGTGATGACCTGTAACTACCTGGTGGTGCTTTTGGATGTGGCCTTGCACCTGATGGCTGCTGCCGGGTTCGCGGAGGAGCCGGCCCGGGCGGCCCTCGAGCCCTTGGTGCGAAGTACCCTGGAGTCGGTGGTGCACCTGGGACCGGCCGCTGCCTTGACCGGGCCGGTGGCCAGGGGAGAAGTGGAAACGATAGCCACCCATCTACGGTGCCTAGACCCGCAAGACCGCAATCTGTACTCTGTGCTCGGAGTGCGGGCCGTGGAGCTGGCCCGCTCCCGGGGCCTTAGCGAACAGGATGCGTGCCGGCTGCGGGCTCTGTTTGAGGAGGTGACCCATGAAACGGTTCAGCGTCCTTGATGCCCTGGAGAAAAAAGGGCGCGGGGAAAAGCTCACCATGCTCACGGCCTACGACCACCCCACCGCCAGCATGCTGGATGAGGCGGGAGTGGACATAATCCTGGTAGGCGATTCGCTGGGCATGACCGTGTTAGGGTACGAGAATACCCTGGCGGTGACCATGACCGACATGATCCACCATGGGCGGGCCGTGGCCCGGGGTGTGCGTCGCGCGCTGGTCGTAGTGGATATGCCCTTCATGTCCTACCACGGCGGATGCGACCGCGCCGTGCGCAACGCCGGCCGCCTGATCCAATGCACGGGGGCGCAGGCGGTGAAAGTGGAAGGCGGCGAGACTGTGACCGGTACGGTGCGCGCCATCTGCGACGCAGGCATCCCGGTCATGGGTCACCTGGGCCTGACCCCTCAATCCGTCAACGCCTTGGGTGGCTTACGGGTTCAAGGGCGGGACCGGGAGAGTGCGGCCCGCCTGCTGCGGGACGCCGTGCGGCTGGAGCAGGCCGGCATCTTCGCCCTGGTGCTGGAGTGTGTGCCCCACCAGCTGGCGTTGCTGGTCAGCAGCCGGGTGCACGTGCCCACCATCGGCATCGGTGCCGGTGCCGGCTGCGATGGGCAAGTGCTGGTCACACCTGACCTCCTCGGTCTGTTCCGGGCCTTCAAGCCCAAGTTCGCCAAAGTCTACGCCCAGCTGTACGACGAAGCCAAGACCGCCGTGGAAACATACCTGAACGAGGTGCGCCAGGGTGCCTTTCCCGGTCCTGAGCACAGCTTCGGGCTGCCTGATCACGTCTGGGCAGAGTTGAAGGGAGAGCTGACATGCGAGTAGTGCAGTCGCCGGATGAGTTGGGCCAACTGAGCGCTGCCTCCCGGGCCGCCGGCGGGAAGGTGGGGCTGGTCCCCACCATGGGAGCCCTGCACCAGGGGCACGTCTCGTTGCTCCGGCACGCCCGGGCCGAGAACCGGTTGGTGGTCATGAGCAACTTCGTCAACCCCCTCCAATTCGGACCGGGTGAGGACTATGTCGCCTACCCGCGAGACCCGGAGGGCGATGCCCGCTTGGCCGCCTCCGCCGGCGTGGACGTGGTGTTCCAACCGGATCCGCAGGAGATGTACCCGCCGGGATATGCCACCCACGTGGAGGTAACCGGGCTAGACCGGCACCTGTGCGGCAAGTACCGGCCCGGGCATTTCCGCGGGGTGGCCACGGTGGTCCTCAAACTATTCAACTTAGTCCAGCCGGACCGGGCATATTTCGGCCTCAAGGACTACCAGCAGGTAGCGGTCATCACGCGCATGGTGCAGGATCTGAACGTGCCGGTGGAAGTGGTAGCGTGTGCCACGGTGCGGGAGACGGACGGGCTGGCGATGAGTTCTCGCAACCGCTACCTTTCCCCCCAGGGACGGGCTGCCGCCCCGGTACTCTACCGGGCGCTGCACGTGGGCAAACAGGTCATCGACCAGGGAGAGCGCTCAGCCGTCCGGGTTAGAGAGCTGATGCTGGGTCAGGTAGGGCAGGAACCGCTGGCACGAGTACAATACTTGAGCGTTAGCGATGCCTCCACCTTGCAGGAGCTGGAAGCGGTGGAGGGGAAGGTCGTCCTGGCGCTGGCCGTCTGGATCGAGGGGGTCAGGCTCATAGACAACTTGGTTTTCGATGCCCGCTGCCCCAGCAGTGCAGACGGTGAGCAGACGAGGCCGGTATGAGGCGGCGGCTGGACCAAGCCCTGGTCGAGCGAGGTCTGGCCGGCAGCTTGCAGGAGGCCGCCGGCCTGATCCTGGCAGGAAGGGTCTTTTCCGGCGACCGGCGCCTGGATAAGCTGGGGACGATGGTGCGGCCGGAGGGACCCTTGCGTGTGCGCGGCCTGCTTCCCTATGTCGGCCGGGGCGGGGAGAAGCTGGCGGCGGCTTTGGAGGCTTTCACCGTGAGGGTGGCCGGCCGGGTGGCCCTGGACTGCGGGGCGGCCGCGGGAGGGTTCACCGACTGCCTGCTCCAGGCAGGTGCGCGCCTGGTGTACGCCGTGGACGTGGGCCGGGGCCAACTGCACTGGCGGCTGGTCCGGGATCCCCGGGTCCGGGATCTGGGAGGCACCAACCTAAGTAACGTGGGGACGCTGGTGCCGCCTCCCGGCCTGCTCACATTGGACCTGTCCTATCTCTCGTTACGAGTGGCTGTACCCGCGGCCGTGCGGATTTTGGATCCCACCGACCCTTTGCCCGAGATTATCGCCCTGGTCAAGCCCCTTTTCGAGCTGCGTACCAACCGGATCCCCTCCGGGCCGGCCGCCTACCGGCAGGTCCTTACCGGGCTGGTAGAGGCCTTCATGCCCGCCGCCCTCCCGGTGCACGGTCTCATGCGCTCTCCGTTGCCAGGCAGGTCCGGTACGGTAGAGTTCTTCCTGCATCTCCGGCCCGGGGTTCCCCCGGCCTTGGAGGGGCAGCTGGAAGCGGCCCTGGCACAGCTGTGACGGCAGCCCGCTTCCCCAGCTCCCGGGCTCCATCCGTGGCCGGTGTAGTGCCACTCTGAACTACCGGGTCGACCATAGGCGACCCGGCCGCCACCGGGTTACCCCCCGGGACTTACCTCCGGACCGTCCGCTTCCCGGTTCGGAAGGCGCCACCTCACCAGGATCAACTCATCCCAACCCCCGGCCAGCCAGATGCGACCCAGGCCGGTGACTTCCGTGAACCCGGCGGCGGCAAACAGCCCGGCGGGACCGTTCGGGTAGGGTGCGTGCCGTCCGGTCACCGCCCACACTGCGGGCGTTCCGGCCGGTGCTCGCCGGAGGGCACCTTGCTCCCGCAGCCAGGCCAGCGCTCCGGACAACAGCCAGGGCCGGGCATCCTGAGGGGAGGGGGTGCCGTGGATGCAGGTGAGGAACAGATCCCCCGCCCCGGCCTGCGGTAGCGGCACGTGGGCGGCGTAGACGGGGATGAGTTCCAGGAAAGCCACTGCGGGCTCGCCCGCAAGCAAGACCAGCGGGTAGTGCGTTGCCGAGGCTAAGCCCGCGAGCCAGGCCAGCTTGGCGGCCACCACCTTCTTCAGGTCGGTGCTGGCCGGGCAGTCTCCCAGGCACAGCCGCACCGTCTTCGCCACCGCTTCGCTCCACGGTGTCCCGTCCTCCGGGCGAAAGGCGTGCACCGGTTGCCGGAGCCCGGGCGGCCTCAGCGGCGCCGGTTTCACTGCATGTTCCGGCAAGGGGCGCTTGAAGACTTCACGTAAGGTATCCAGCGGGTCGGGGGAGGGCCAAGGCGGGTAGCCGGGGACGACCAGTTGCGCGGAGCTGTAGGCCTGGCATGGGGCGGCCAGCCCGGGGCGGCCGGTAAGATCCACGTCATCCAGGCCGCTCCCCATAGCGGTGGCCAGCAATGTGCACTGGTGGCGGAACCGGTGACTCCACGGGCACTGGTGCCCGAGGCGCATGAACCGGACTGAACCAGCGGGCGGCGGTCCCAGGGGCATGGTATCACCTTCCGGTCCGGAACCGCAGTTGTTGACCCTTTCCCGCGAGTTTGCGGGATGAGCTTCCAGACGCGGGAGTAGCTGATCTCGCCCCCAGGGCAGCTGCCGGAAGATCTCATCCTCCAGTGCCCGCATGGCCGGGAAGCACTGCCGGAAGGTCGGGGCGTGCTCCGGATAGCGGTGGCACAGGTCGTCCACGCGTTCGGCCAAGGAGACCACCCGGGTGGTGCACAGCTTGTCGGCGTAGTATACCAACTTCTCTTCCCAGGTCACCGGAGCATCCCCGGTCAGGATGAGCCCGGTCAAGTGGCGTTCTACCACCGGGCCGAGAGCCGGCCACCCCTGTTCCTCCACGATGCGGCGGGACGCCACGTGATGGTGTTCGGGGTCTAAGGCCTTACCCACGTCATGCAGGAGGGCGGCGGCCCACACCAGCTCCACGTCCACAGGTAGGCCCTGGGCCACCAGGGCGCGCGCCAAGAGCAATGCCACCCGGGCGGTGAGCTCGCCGTGGGCGACGATGCCGGGGTCAACCGGGTAGCGACGGAAGAGCTCCGCGCACCCGGCCGGGTCCGGGACGGTCCGCAGACGTTGCGGGGAAGAGTCCTGGCCACCTTCCGGCGCGTGGCCGGAGCATGGCGGGTCGCGCCGGGAAGCGGATGCAGCGGTCAGGTTGGCGGGTTTCCTGGGATCCATGGCCATCCCCCCAGGGCAGCTACAGTCTCGGGCCCTTGCCCGGCGGCATTCCCCCGGGGCCTACGCATCCCACCCCGTCGCGGTGCGGGCACCACCCTCAGGCAGCTCGCGCTGGCCGGCGAGAACCGGCTAAGACCCGGACACCTGGACCTGACCGGCCGCTCTTGCCCGGTTCTCTACGTGGTAGAGGCCGTGGTAGAGGAGGCTGCCCAGGACGCGCAGCCCCGCGGAGAGCAGGAACGTGTATCTAAAGCCGATGGCGCCCAGCAAGGCTACGCCGATCATGGGCGCGAGGATGCTGGAGCAGTTGACCACGGTCGTGTAGGTGGCGATGTAGGTGGTGCGGCGGTCCTCTGGAGTGACCTCCAAGAGATAGTTAAACAAGGACAGGTTGATGCCGGAGAAGATGGACCCGGTGAGCAGGTTGAAGGCGGTGAGGGTGGCCAGGCTCCGGGAGAAGGCGTAGATCACCGGGACGATGAACATGCCTACACTAGAGACGGCGAGGGTACGCAGGTGACCGTGACGGTTGGCGTAGCGTGCCCAGAAGCCGAAGCCGACCAAGGATCCGCCGGTGTTGGCCAAGTTGAGCAGGCTGATCCACAGGTTATTGGCCCCCAGCTCGCGCACCTGGTACAAGGTGAACACGGGCCACGGTACCTGCCAGGTCAAGTAGAAGAGGGTAGAGAGGAGCATGTAGCGGAGAAAGCGTGGGTGCTGCCGTATGGAGAACCGTGAGGAGGCGCCGTTGGCCGGCGAGGATGGGACGACCGTTTCCCGGGCCGGATCTTGCATGCGGTTGAGCACTGCCACTTCCCCAACGGCGAAGGCGAAAGCCAGGGCAAAGGCCACCTGGTAGCCTGTGGGCTGTCCGAGCAGGTCAATGCTGCGTCCGGCAATCAGCACGGTGATGGTCCCGGTCAGGTTCATGAGCCGGTTGCGGGTGGCAAAGGCCACCGCCCGGTGCTCGGGAGGGATGACTCGCGAGACCAGGGCCTGCCAGCCCACGTTGCCCACGGCCCCCGGCAGGTTCATGAGTGCGACGGCGGCCACTAGCATCGCAGCCTGGCGGTTGGGGGTAACGAAGGGAATGGCCGCGATCACCAGGTAGAAGGCCCGGTGGGCCAGCAGGAAGGCGCAGGTAATCCGCTTGGGGTCTGTGCGCCTGTCGATAAACCAGGCACCGGGTACCATGGCCAGGATGCCCATGAGCGCGGGTAACGAGGAAAGCATGGCCACCTCGACGTTGGAGGCGCCGATCCTGACGGCGAAGATCCCGAGGAAGGGCGCGATGAGGTTGGCCGAGACGACCGAATAGACCCCTTGCTGGACGTTAATGGCCAGGTTGTGCCTGAGAACGGGGGAGGCGGCATCTATGGTGAAAAGGCCCGACGACATGATGGCGTTGCGCAGGCGCCCGAAATGCGGAGCTGACGGCATGCATTTCTTCCTTTCTGATCCGTCCGGCCCCATTCTACCATAAGTGCCGTGCCCTGGGGAAGGTTTTCGCCCCGGGGGCGTGGCCTGACCGGGGAACCGGAGCCCCGGCCCGCTCGCCGGCGTGCTCACCGTAGCCGGTGCCGTGGCAGCTCCCGGCCGGTAGGCCCCGTTGTCCGGTGGCCGGGCCCATCCGGAATTACTGATTATGTTCAGTTCTTTGCGTCAATTACCGCCAGAAGGAACTATCGCAGCTACGTTGAAATGACCCCGAAGTGTCGTATGTAGGCGTTATTAAGAGATAATTGCACGCTTGTGTAGTTTACAGTATCACTTTATATTCGTCAACTCCGGGTGGGCGAAGGGGCTGTGGCTAGAGTGCAGCTGAGAACGTGGGTGCGGGCGGCCATGCTTTTGGCCCTGGCGCTGGCGGTGCAGAGCGCCCGCATGACCCAGACCGTCACCGGGCCGCTGATCAACGCCATTCTGCTTTTGGCCGGGGCCTACACCGGCATGGCCGGCGGCGTCCTGGTCGGTCTGATCACCCCTTGGGTGGCGTTGACCATGGGCATCATGCGGTTGGCTCCGGCGGTGCCGGTGATCATGGCCGGCAACGCCGTCCTGGTCATCGTCTTCGTGCTCATCCGGAACCTGGTCAGGTCCAGGTGGGGTGACTACTTGGGTGCCGGGCTGGGTGCCGTGGCCAAGTACGTGACCATGACCGCGGGCTTGACCTTGCTGGTGGCCCCCCGGGTGCGGGTTCCCCCGCCGGCCATGTTCGCCTTGACTACCATGCAGCTTTACACCGCCTTGGGTGGCGCCCTGCTGGCGGTGCTGGTCATCCAGACCGTGTCCCGCACCAGTGGAGGCCGGCGGTGACGACGGAAGCGGAACCGCTGGTCCTGGAATTCGCCGTGCAGGGGATGGACTTTACCGCCGCGGGCGAAGCCGCCAGCTCCATCCGCAAGACTTGCATGAAGCTGGGCCTGCCGGCCCGGGATGTCCGTCGCGTGGCGATAGTCGCCTACGAAGCGGAACTGAACGTCGTCATCCACGCGTGGAAGGGAACGGTGCGGGCTCTGGTATTCGGCGACCGGGTGGAGCTGGTGGTAGAGGACTCGGGCCCGGGCATCCCGGACATTGCCCAGGCCATGGTAGAAGGCTTCTCCACCGCCCCCGACCACGTGCGGGAAATGGGCTTTGGCGCCGGCATGGGCCTGATCAACATCCAGCGCCATGCCGACGACCTGGTCATAGAGAGCGTTGTGAACGTAGGCACGGTGTTGCGGGCTACCGTGCGCCTGGGTGCCGGTTAGCAGCGGGAGAGAGGGTGCGTGCGGGTGGGTCGCTACTTCCACTCGGTCACCTTGGACGCAGAAAAGTGCAAAGGCTGTACCAACTGCATCAAGCACTGCCCTACCGAAGCCATCCGGGTGCGGGACGGCAAGGCCGTCATCAAGGAAGAACGTTGCGTGGACTGCGGCGAGTGCATACGCATCTGTCCCAACCACGCCAAGGTGGCGGTGACCGATGAGCTGGCGGAGCTGTCCCGTTTCCGCCACACCATTGCCCTGCCCGCCCCGGCTCTGCTGGGGCAGTTCGGCCCGGATACCCTGCCCGACCAGATGCTGGGGGCCCTGGTGGGCATGGGTTTTGACGAGGCATTCGAAGTGGCGCTGGCGGCGGAAGCCGTGACTTACGCCTTCCGGCGGATCATCGAATCCGGCGAGGCGCCGGGTCCCCGCATCTCACCGGCCTGCCCGGCCGTACTGCGCCTGATGCAGGTGCGGTTTCCCAGCCTGCTCGACCTGTTGATCCCCATAGAGGCGCCCATGGAAGTAGCCGCGCGCATGGCGAAAAAGCAGGCGCTCGCCCGGGGCAGCTTGAACCCGGAGGAAGTAGGGGCCTTCTTCATCACGCCGTGCCCGGCCAAGGTCACTGCGGTCAAGCAACCCGTGGGCACTCACGCTTCCTGCGTGGACCGGGCCATCTCCATGGCGGTGGCGTACGGAGAGATCCGGAAGAACCTGTCCACCGCCTCCCCGGTGCCTCTGCGCGCTACCGGCCCGGGGCTGGGCTGGGGCCGGGCGGGTGGAGAGGCCATGGCATTGGCCCGGGGGACGGTGTTGTCCGTGGACGGCATCCACAGCGTGATCAAAGTGTTCGAAGAGGTTGAGCGGGGCCGGCTGCAAGAGATCGATTTCATCGAAGCCCAAGCCTGCGTAGGCGGGTGCATCGGCGGTCCGTTGGTGGTGCAGAACCCCTTCGTGGCCAGGGTACGCCTGCGCAATATAGCCGGCCAGCATTGGGCGAAGACATCGCTGTTCACCCCGGCCGAACTGGAAGCGGAATTCGCATCCGGCGCATGGCATATGACCCGGGTGGTCGGGCCGCGGCCGGTGATGCAGCTGGACGACGATGTGCAGCGGGCCATCGGTAAGTTGAAGCTGGCGGAAGAGATCCTGGACCGGCTGCCCGGCCTCGACTGCGGTTCTTGCGGGGCCCCCAGCTGCCGGGCCTTGGCCGAGGATATCGCCCGGGAGGACGCAGATGAAACTGACTGCATCTTCATTTTGCGCGAGCGCGTGCAGGTACTGGCCGAAGGCGTGGTCGACCTGGCCAGCAAGCTACCTCCCGCCATCCGGGCGGAGAAGAAGAAAGATGGTGAACCGGCGTGAAGGTTGGCCAACTAGTTGCGGGACTGGGCCTGCAGTTGGAGAATGCGGGGTCGTTGGACCGGGAGGTCACGGGCGCCTACTGCTCGGACATGCTCAGCCACGTCATGGCCCACGGGCGCGAAGGTCAGGTGTGGATCACCGCGCAGACTCACCAGAACGTGGCGGCCGTGGCCACGCTGATGAACCTCAGCGCGGTGATCATCAGCGGCGGCAAACGGCCGTGCCAGGAGCTTTTGGACCGGGCCGGGGAAGAGGGCCTGCCGGTGTTCACCACCGGCCACTGCAGCTTTGAGACCGCCGGGCGCCTCTATAACTTGCTGGGGCAAAAAGCGTAGCAATTATGAGGTGGTACGCCGCGGATCTCCACCTGCACAGCGCTCTTTCCCCTTGTGCCCTGCGGGAGATGACGCCTGCGGCCATGGCCCGGGCGCTGGCGGCCTCCGGTGTGCACTTGGCCGCCATCACCGATCACAACTCCTGCGAGAATGCCGCGGCGTTTGTGACCGCCTGCCGGAAGGAGGGCATCACCCCCCTGGTGGGGATGGAGTTGGAGACCCGGGAAGAGGTCCACCTCCTCTGCCTGTTCTCCAGCGTGGAGGCGGGAACAGACTGGCAGGGGCATGTATACGGCCGCCTGCCCTGGCGTGAAGACCGGGCGCGGGCGTTCGGCACCCAGTGGAGATACGATGCTGGAGGCAGGCCCATGGCCCCGCTGGAGCGCCTGTTGACCATCTCCTCCGAGCTCGGGCTGGAGGAAGCCTGCGCGGAGGTAAAGGCCCGGGGCGGACTGTGCATACCGGCACATATCGACCGCCCCGCCTACAGCCTCCTGGCCATGCTGGGCCTGGTGCCCCGGGACTTGCCCGTCCCGGCCCTGGAGATCTCTGCCCGGGCGCGGGAAGACGAGCTGCGCCTGCGGCTGGGGAAGGGACTGGGCGGCAGGCAGTTGGTGTCGTTTTCCGATGCTCACTGCTTGGACGACATCTGGCCCGGAAGAACCGCCCTATGGCTGGCCCATCCCAGCTGGTCCGAGCTGGAACTGGCCCTGGCGGGCCGGGACGGGCGCCGGGTGGTGGTCCTCCCGGCGGTGGAACGGTGAGAGAGGAATCCAGATAAGGAGGATGGATGACTAAGATGGAAAGCGCATGCCGCTGCACTCCCCCGGTGGAAGGGCACCAGCCGCCGGCGAACGAGGTGGCCATGGTGGGGCAGCAGGTCGAGGAGCTGATCAAGCCCTTCCGGGGGCAGTCCGGTGCCCTGATCCAGGCATTGCACCGGCTCCAGGTGGCCTTCGGCTACCTGCCTAAACTCGGCATGATACGGGTGGCCGAAGAACTGGGCGTGGCCATGAGCGAAGTCTACGGGGTGGCCACTTTCTATGCCTTCTTCTCGCTCAAGCCCAAAGGCAGGCACGTCATCAACGTGTGTATGGGCACGGCCTGTTATGTGAAGGGAAGCACTAATGTGGTCAAGCGCCTGGAGCAGGAGCTGGGCGTGGCCGTGGGCGATACCACCGAGGACGGCAGGTTCTCCCTGGAAATCGTGCGTTGCCTGGGCGCATGCGGGCTGGGACCGGTGCTCATGATCGGTGAGGACGTGCACGCCCGGGTCAAGGTCGACCGCATCCCGGAGCTGCTCAGAAGTTACCAGTAGACCCTCATGCCGCCGGGGCGGTACCACAGGGCATGAAGAATGGGTCGATGCTATTTTTCAGGGTAGGGGAGAGGGCGGTTGGAGGAACTGGCCCTGCACGTGCTGGATCTCATCCAGAACTCCCTGGAGGCGGGAGCCCGTCACCTGGTCCTGACCGTGGTCGAGGACCGGGCCCAAGGGGTGCTCACCGTCCAGCTGCTGGACGACGGCCGGGGCATGGAAGCCGCCACCCAGCAGCGGGTGTTCGACCCCTTCTTCACCAGCCGTACCACCCGGCGGGTCGGCTTGGGACTGCCGCTGCTGCGGGCCACCGCCGAAGCCACCGGCGGGTTGGCCGAACTGGCTTCCCGGCCGGGAGAGGGGACGCGGGTGCAGGTGGTCGTGTACACCCGGCATATCGACTGCCCGCCGCTGGGCGATCTGGCGCTCACCGTGGCGGTGTCGGTGGCGGCCAACCCGCAAGTGGAATTCTGCTACACTCATACCGTGGATGGCCGGAGCATGGAGTTTGACACCGCAGAGCTCCGGTCTCAGCTGGCGGAGGTTCCCCTGAGCGACCCGGCGGTATACCAGTGGATGTTGGCTTTTTTGCGCGAAGAGCTAAGCAAACTGTACGGAGGTGCGAAATGCAATGAAATCCCTAGCCGATCTTGAGCGGGTCAGGCTGGAGGCGCAGGAACGGATGCGGCTGCGGGAAAGCGGGGCTTCCAGCAAGCTGACGGTAGCCATGGGTACCTGCGGCATCGCCGCCGGGGCCCGGGACACCCTGGCGGCCCTGCTGGACGAAATCGCCAAGCGGCGCCTGGCCCACGTGCACGTGGTGCAAACGGGCTGCGTGGGCTTGTGCGAGTATGAGCCGCTGGTGGAAGTTACCTTGGCCGGCCAGGACAAAGTGACGTACACTTACGTCAACGCCGAGCGTGCGCGCCAGATCATCGCCCGGCACGTGGTGAACGGGCAGATCATCGGGGAATGGGTTCTCGCCAGGAGCTAGCAAACGAAGGGAGGGCCAAGCACCGTGAACCAATGCCGTGCCCACGTTTTGGTTTGCGCCGGGGCGGGATGCGTTTCTTCGGGGTGCCAGGCGGTGCAGCAGGCGCTGGTGCAGAGCGTGCGGGAGCTGGGACTCGAATCAGAGGTCCGCATCGTGGAAACCGGATGTATGGGGCCGTGCGACATGGGTCCCATCATCGTGGTCTATCCCGAGGGTATCTTCTACCAAAAGGTCACCCCGGAGGGCGCCGGGCGCATCGCCCAGGAACACTTGCTCAAGGGCCGGCTGGTAGACTCCTTGATCTACCGGCAGGCGCCGGATCAGCCGGTGCCCCACATCGGCGACATCGAATTTTTCGCCAAGCAGACCCGGGTGGCCCTGAGGAACACCGGTATCATCGACCCCGAAGCCATCGACGAATACATCGCCCGGGATGGGTATGCCGCCCTGGGCAAAGTGCTATCCACCATGACCCGGCAGGACGTGGTGGCAGAGGTAAAGAAGTCCGGCCTGCGCGGCCGGGGCGGCGGCGGCTTCCCCACCGGGCTGAAATGGGAGTTCACCGCCCGCAGCAACAAGTCGCCCAAATACGTGGTGTGCAACGCCGATGAAGGCGACCCCGGCGCTTTCATGGACCGGTCCATCCTGGAGGGCGATCCCCACAGCG
>DMHJ01000104.1 GCA_003449495.1 Clostridiales bacterium UBA8153 | reverse complement strand
AGGCGCACCTCGGGCGTAACCTTCCGCGCGCCGGGCCCGAACTCCAAGGAGACCCCGTCCGGGCCCACGAACACGGGCACCCCGCTCGCACTGCCGAGGTCCATAGTACAGCTTTGCCCCCTTCTCCACAACTCACAGGACACCGGACCCCGCTATGAGCGGTTGCCGGTTTCGTCCCGTCCCGCAGCAAACGATCGTGCGTGGCCGGTCCGGTTCCCGCGCATCATCCATACGACAGGCGTTCCCATGGGCCGGTCGTTGCTCACCCCGTAGTCCTCGTGGTGCCGGCGGGCCGGGATGTACACTGCACCGGCTCCGGCCAGCGCAACCGCCCGGGCCCTTCCGTGTAGCCTACCCGGAAGCCCGTTGCCGTATCAGCGGGGTTGCCGCGGCTTGCAGATGAGCTCCAATACCTGTCCGTCAAAAAAGGCATTGGAGTGAGCCGGCTTCACCACCATGGCCGTATCCGCTCCCCGCCCGCTTCCCCCCACCGCGATGATCTCCCGGCCGTAGGGCACCATGCCGGCATCCAAAGCCATGGTGGCAACCTCCAGGCAGACTTTGACCCCTTGGCCGAACAGCCGCAGGGTGGCGGCAACCAGGCCACCCGGATACAAGCCCCCAAACTTGTTGGTTACCGACCGCTCGATGTTGGCGAACAAGTGGGTAGTGGTGAGCACTCTGGCTCCACCTACCTCCAGGCGCCGGCGGACATCGTCCGGCAGTTCCTGGTGGCCCGGCTCGCGGAACCCGGAATGGTGAGTTACCACGATCAGCTTGGCAACCCGGCCCAAGAAGAAGTCCGCCGTGTATCCGCTGTTGGATGCCACGACCACATGCTCGATGCCCAATTGGGTGGCACGCTCGATGGCGCAACAAGCGGTCTGCTCCGTCATGGCCTGGCCTCGCTCATTCCAATACATAGCGCGATGCTCCCCTCCGGGAACTTTCTGGTAGCCCGTTCGTCGGTAGCCCAAAAGGAGGCTGGATAAAGTGATGGTAACGCGAAAACACGCCCTGCTTACGGTTGCCGTGGCCGCCTTGGTCTTCGTGGCGGGCATCCACTACCGTCCGCTACCGGCGGCACAGGCAGGGCCGGCCGCCCCGGATGATCCGGAGATCACCCTCACGGTGTCAGGCCAAGGCACCGTGCGCCTGGTGCCCGACCTTGCCCACCTCAGCTTCGGCACCCTGACCCAGGCCACCACCGCCCACGAGGCCCAGGCCCGCAACGCCCAACTCATGGCCAACGTGATCCAGGCTCTGCGAGGGGCCGGCATCCCGGAGGCACAGATGCGCACCGGTGGTTTCTCGCTCAGCCCGGTGTGGGAACATCCTGAGGCCAAACTACGGGGAGGCCCCGCCACACCCCAGATCGTGGGCTACCAGGTAACTAACACCCTGCACGTGCACACCACGCAGCTACAGCAGTCCGGTACCCTCATCGACACCGCCATACGGGCGGGTGCCAACACCGTGCAGGGCATCAGGTTCGGAGTTGCCGACACCACCGCCGCAAACCTGGAGGCCCTCACCCGGGCCCACGCCCACGCCCGGGCCAAAGCCGACCGGCTGGCCGCCGCCGCGGGTCTGACGGTAGCGGGCATCAGGTCCATGGATGAGAGCGGCTCCTTCTCCCCCATGCCGCCGATGATGGAGTTTGCCCGCATGACCGCGGACGTGGCCACACCCATCCTGCCGGGCGAGCAGGAGCTGACCGCCCACGTTACAGTAAAATTCATCCTCAGGTAGAGCCGCGCCCGGGGCCGGCCGGTATCCGGTCCCGGGCTGTCCGCCTTTTCTTTCGTCACGGCTTCACCATTTCCTGCCATCACCCCCACAGGCGGGTTACCGGTCAAAGGAATCAGCGGCACCAGCCTGGAACCGTAGGGACAATGCCAAAGAGGGGATGATGCCGGGTGGACGAGCTGAAGGCGCGCATCAAAGAGAAGCTTCTGTACCTGACTGCCGTGGATGGGGTGTCGGGCCGGGAAGGCCCGGTGGTCCAGCGGCTTAGCGAGGTTTTCGGCACCTGCGCGGACCGGGTGGAAGTGGACCGCATGGGCAATGTCTTTGCCTACCTGGAGGGCCGGGAGGGCGGGCCCCTGTTCATGATTTGCGCCCATTGCGACGAGATCGGGGCCATCGTCCAGAGCGTGGAGCCCCAGGGCTTCATCAGGTTCAGAAAGGTGGGAGGCACCGTAGACGCCCTGCTTCCCGCCCGCAAAGTGAGCGTCAGCGGAAGGCTGGGCGTGATCGGGGTTCGCCCGGGGCACCTACTTTCGCCCAAAGAACGCACGGAAGTGAGGCCCGCTTCCGAGCTTTACATCGACGTAGGGGCGGCTTCAGCCGCCGAAGTGGCCGCCTTGGGCATCAAGGTAGGGGATCCCATTGCCTTCAAGAGTGAGGTCGAGTTTTTTCCGGGCGGGCAGCGGTTCGCGGGCAAGGCCTTGGACAACCGGTTGGGGTGCAGCGTGCTCTGGGAGGTGTTCCAGCGTTTAGCGGGCACCGGTTTCCCCGGGACCGTCGCCGGCGTACTGGCGGTGCAGGAAGAAGTGGGGCTGCGCGGGGCCATGGTGGCCGCCTACCGGCTGGACCCCGAGTTCGCCGTGGCCCTGGATACCATTCCGGCCGGTGACACTCCCGACGTAGCTTTTCACCGGGAACTGGCGGTGGCCATCGGCCGGGGGCCGGTACTGCAGCTGGCCAGCGGCAACGACGGCTGGCACGGCCTGTTATTGAACCCCATCATGGAGCGGCTGGTGATGGAGGCCGCCCAGGAAAACGACATCCCCCTGCAACGAGCCTTGTTTCCTGGGAACACCGACGCCTCGGCCATCCACTTGGCCAGGGCGGGCATTCCCTGCGCCCCCATCACCCTGCCCCGCCGCTATGCCCACTCCCCGGTGGAGCTGGCCGACCTCAACGACGCGGCCTGGTGTACTCTGCTGCTGGAAGCGGTGGTGCGTAAGGCACCCGAAGCCCGGACCTGGGCCTTCGTGTAATGGCGCCGGGGTAAAACTCCGGGGTGCCGGGGGATGCCCCCCAGGCATCCCGGAGCCGGCCGGCGCGGCCCGCCCCGCCTTCGGGTGCGCAGGACTTGCCGGATACACCGGCGCATCCTTCTCGGGTACCCCGTTCCCTACTTCACGTACTGCGTCTGGGCGCTCGCCACGTCACTGGCTGCTGCCGTCTTGGTCCGGTACCAGCCTTTCCGGCTCATGAAGTCGAAGATCTCCTTTTGGTGCTTCATGCAGTCGTCCAGTTCGGTCCGGAGCTCATGGCGCAGTTGCTCGCCGGTGGATGCGAGGATGCCGGTGGCCAGCAGGCCGGCCAGCAGTTTGTGCTGGTTTAAGGCCATTCCGATGAAGTCGCGGTCGGTCATATTCTGGACCAATGCCGATACCCCCCTTACTGGACTTGGGCCTTGCCCAGGTGGCGGGCAACGGCCTGGTACGAGCGCTCGTGGTCGCCGGAGATCCGCCGTAGTAGGGCCCGGGCCCCACTGTCAGTGCATTGGCTGGCGGCAAATGTGGTGAACTTCTGGATGTTCCTCTCCCGGGCGAGCTGGTCTTGTATCAGGAGCAGCTCCTTCTGGCTCAGGCTTGGCACCTTCTAACCCCCTTCGTTGTGTAGCGTGGGCTACCCATGTTCTCTCCCTGGCCGGGGTTACTATGTAGAAGGCAACCGGGGAGAGCCGCCAGGCCCTCGCCGGTATGACCACAGTATGATCGTCATCCTCCAATGAACTGCTGTACATCCCTGACTACCTTGACTACGATCAAGGCCAGCAGCTTCTCCCGCAGCACTAGCCCGTCTCTCTCCAAGAACTCGAACGCGCAGTCTTCCGGCACTTCCGCATTGACGACTTCGGCGGTGTCACCCCGCTGCGCGCCGTCCACGCAGATGACACAGCTGAACGGGAAGCTGGCCCGGCAGTACCTGACCTCCCCGTAACGGGTGTCGTGGCCGCGGACGCGGGAGTCGCAAGGCCGGTGCACGAACCTTTTGGCCTTGAAGTTGACGTTCTTGTGCAGCACGGCATTGACCAGGACCTGGTCGGTACATACCAGTGCCTCAAGGACTTCCACCCGCATGTGGACATCCTTGATCTCAACGGCAGGCGGGAACAGCGTCATACTGGGAGTCAACAGCACCCGGCATTGGCCGGTCCCAATGACCTGCTTGGTCTGGACCAGGATCCCGGGTGGAGGCGGCAGTGGAAAGGGCGGGTAAACCGGGTTTCTGCTTCGGATTTCCCCCTGGACCTCCATAGAGACACCTCCCTTCTTCGCCACCATGCTATGACGCTAACATAATAGGTGGTTACGGTGAGGGTCGCCGGTGACCTGGATGCTGCCGGCTGCTTTGCAGCTGGTAGGCGGTCCTACGGGAGGCAAGATCGTGGGGAGAGCTCCGGCGGGCGGTCGGCTACGGTCAAACAGCGGCCGGCCCTCTCAGCAGGATAGCCGGGCCCCTTACCCAGGCGGGCATGGGTCTGGAAGCGTGAAGAAGCAGGAGGAAAGCGAGGCGAGGTAGGCACACCCGGCGTCAGACGGCGTCTACAGGCAGGCCCGCCCAGTGCAGAGGCAATCGTTCCGCAACTGCTATCACACCTACCGGCTCCCGGTAGGACCCGGTGGTCATGGACGATTACCCGCCTCCCGCAGGAGCTTGGGGCTGCCACGGGCGACCATGTCTCCCGGGCTACCGGCCGCCACCGGGTGCCGGTGAGGTCCCGGCCTTACGCCGGCGGCCGGTCCAACCCCATCCCGGGCAATTGCAGAAATGCCTCCACCACTGCCGGGTCAAACTGGGATCCCGCTCCCCGGCCTAGCGCGGCCACGGTAGCCGCGCCGGTGCTGGGACCGCAGAAGGGCCGCTCGGAGCTGATGGCATCGTAGGCGTCGGCCACACTGATGATGCGGGCCAGGAGCGGGATCGCCTCGCCGGCCAAGCCATCGGGATAGCCCCGCCCGTTCCAGTGTTCGTGGTGGGACCGGGTGGCGGCAACCACTAGGGGGGGGTGAAGCCGACAGGTTCAACGATCTTCACGCCCAGTAGCGGCTGGCATTTGACCTCTTCCCTCTCGTGGGGGTCCAAGGCGCCGGCCTGGTGCAGCACCCGTCCGGGGACACCGATCTTCCCTACATCATGGAGGAGGGCGGCCACGTAGAGGTGCTCCCGGTGGTCCTCATCCAGGCCGATAACCTCGGCACAAGCTTGCGCCAGCCGGGCGATGCGCACGCAGTGCCCTCGCGTGTACTCGCCCTTGACCTCCAGGGCGGTGGCCAAGGCCTGCACGGCGTTGATGTGCTGCCTCCGTAGGGCAGCATAGGCGTGGGCGCTTTCCACGGCCGGCCCCACCTGGGTCGCCACGGTATTCAAGTAGCCGAGAGCTTCTTCCGACCAGCGCCGGGCTACGGGCGAGTACACCTTGAGGGTACCAAGTGGACGGCCCCCCGCCATCAGGGGCGCCACGGCCATAGCCTGGATCTCCTGGGCGTAGCAAGGTAAACGGAGCTTGGCCGGAACGGCGGTAATGTCATCCACGGCCACCCCTCGCCGCATGGCTTCGCCCAGGAGGTTCCCCTCACCGCTCCCCCGCCAGGCCCGCCGTTCCA
>DMHJ01000004.1:3439-11914 GCA_003449495.1 Clostridiales bacterium UBA8153 | reverse complement strand
CTGCCAGCGCAGTAGCGCGACACCGGCCTGGTTACCGGCATCTATCGTTCTCAGACGCAACTCCTCCACGGTGGCGGCCCCCTGGCTGGTGAGCACGGCCTGCAGACCGGCACTCGCCCGGTCCTTCTGCTCCCGCTCCCGGGCGAAGTCCTGCCAGATGGCCAGCGCCCGGCCGTAATCCCCGGCTGCGGCCGCCAGCAAGGATTCCAGCCCCTGGCTCCCGGCGTCGATTTGGGAGGTGAGCTCCCGGGTGTCATCTTCCAGGCGTTGCCCGCGCCGGTGACACTCCTGGTACAGCCGCCGCGTGGCCTGCACTTCGGCCTCCACCTGTTGCCACTCATTCACCTGCTGCTGCAGATCCTCCGTGCGGTGGGAGCCGTCAAACGGGGCCACTTCGCTCAAGAGGCGGGCGATGGCCCCTTCCAGCCTGGCCGCCGGCGTCACGCCTTCCCGGTCGCCCGCCGTGAGCGCCTGCTCTACGACATCGGCGGACATCAGCTCGGCGTTGACCTCCTCCCATTCCCGGGCCCGGGCGACGGTCTCCTGCCACCACCCGTCGTCCCGCCCGTTGAGCCAGAGAGCCAGAGAGGCCACGGTGTCCACCGGCGCTCCTACCACCCCGGCCAGGGAGGCCAGCTCTCTCCACGCCTCCTGGGCCTCTCCCACCGGATGGGACCCGGGGTCCCCGGCACTCGTACCCAGCTGGCGTGCCTGCCACGCCCGGAGGCTCTGCTCCAGCTCTTCCCGGCGCTGCCGCCGGCGTTCCCACCGGGCGAAGGCGGCGGCAGGATCGGCGTAGCGCGCCTGCGCGCCGGCTGTGAGCTCGTGGCATCTTTCCACCGCCGCCTGGGCCGCCGCCAGCTCTTGGTCCATGGCCGCCAGCTCGCCGGTGGGCGGCAGCTCCGCACGCTGTGCCGCGAGCGCGTCTGCCTGCGCCCGGGACAAGCGGTACCGTTCCCGCATCCGGATCAACTCCCCGGCATCCCACGCGGCCAGGAAAGGGTGTTCCCGCTCCAATTCGGCCAACGCCCGGTCCAGGGCGGTCAGTTGCCGGCGATACCTGACCCGGCGGGCTGCCAACCACCAGCCTGCCACCGCCACGAGCACAGCGGCAGCCCAGCGGTGATGGCCGGTGCCGAACAAGACCGCCGCCAGGACGCCGGCCCCGCCCAGGATGAGCAGCTGGTGCGGGTGGGCGAGGGCCTGCCGCCCCGTCCTCTCCAGCTCCTGCCGTTGGGTCGCCAGTCCCAGCTTTGCGTCCATCGCCTGGGCGCCGGCCTCATCCAGGCCGGTCAGGGGCCCGAACTCTGCCGCGTAGGCCTGTTCGGCCGTGTGGCAGGCGTCCAGCCGGGCTTGGGCCCGTTCCCTCGCCCCTCTGGCCTGCTCCAGCCGGTAGGCCAGGCGGTCTGGCCCGGCTGAGCCCTGGGCGCAGGCGGCGCGAGCTTCGTCGCTGGCCGCGTTGAACCAGTCCAGCTCACCCTGGAGTTCGGCCTCGATGTCTGCGTGCTCTTGCCGGTAGCCGAGGTAGGCTTGCCACGCCTCCCGCAGCGCCTGGGCCGCGCGCCGGCGCTCGCCCACCACGGTAGAGGGAGCCGGGCCCAGCCGGGACCAGTCGGCCAGGGCGTCCAGGCGGGAGCGAGCCCGGGCCTTGCGCGCCCGGGCGGCGGCCAGCTGCCGGGACAGGCGCTCCTGTTCCTCCAGGCGCAGTAGCAGCTCCCGGTGCTGGCCGGAAAGACCGGTCCGGCCCGCCACGGCGGCCAACTCGGTCTTGATACGTTCCTCCAGGCGGGCCACGTGTTGCCCGTGTTTGTCCTGCTCCTCGCGGCACGCTTCCAGCTCCGAGGCCAGCTGGGCGGACTGGGCTGCCTGGTTCTGGAGGCGGATTAGCCGGTCCCCGGTCTGGGGCGGGTAGCTGAGGATGGCCCCATACTGCGCCTCCAAGGAAGACTGCAGGGCTGCCTCCTGCCGGGCCAGCTCCTCGGCCCGTCCCACGGCATCGCCAAGGCGACGCTGTTCGTTCCGGCAAGTGAGGTACTGCATGCGGTGATTGCGCCACTCACCCCAGGCCCGCAGGGACTGCTCGGCCTCCTGGAGCCGGCCGGACAGCTCCTGCTGCTCCTGCACGGCCCGGGCCAGCTCCGCTTGTACCGCCGGCAGGGAGTCCAAAAGCTGCCCGTGCGCCTGGATCTGCTGACGCAAGGCATCCGCCTCTCTCTCCAGCTGCTCCAGGCGCCGGTCCTGACGCTGGTTGCCGGGAGTGACGCCCCGGTCGCCGGTGTAGCGGGTGAGGGCCTGCAGGGCCAGACCCAGCTTCTCCAGGCCCTGGCGGTAGCTGCCGCCGGCTCCGGACAAAAGCTGGACCAGCGCTGCATCCAGCTGATCTTGCGCCGGTAAGGGCTGGGTAATGCAGAAGGTGGCGGTGAACAGCTCCGCCGACGCGATGCCCACCAGCTGTTGTAGTGACTTCAGGTAAGGGACATTCTGCCGGCGGGCGCGCATCCTGTGCTCCCCCCTGGCCAGCTCCTGCCAGCCCGTCGCACCCCTTTTGGCCAAGCTTATGCGGTCGGTATCGAAATCCCGTTTCACCTGGTAGAGCTCGCCGTCTGCGGCAAACTCGAGCTCGCCCGCAAAGGCGCCGGCTCCCGACCAGTTCCTGTACCTGGCCTTACCGAATTTTGCCGGGTCGGTGCTGCCGGGCAGACCGTACAACACAGCTATGAGCCCCGTCACCAGCGTAGACTTGCCGTGCTCGTTGGGGCCGATCACCACATTCAGGCCGTCATGAAGGACCAGCTCCTTTTCCCCGGCATAACAGCCGAAACCGCGCAGGAGCAGGCGCTTCCACACCACCCGCATCATGGGTAGCCCCTCCCTCCGCCTCTAGCGGGCGCGTCCTTCTCCCGGCCCTTGCAGGCTGGCCAGACCCAGCCGTAGCGCCCGCCACACCGGCTTGGCTTCATGGTCTCCGGTGGCCGCCGCCAGCTTCTCCTGCAGGCGCCGGACGAACAGCCCGCGGATGGTGAGTTCCCGGGCATATACCTCTAGCATGTCCTCGGAGAGGACGGTGGTCTGGTCGACCAGCTCCAGGTGGTAGAAGAGCGGGCCCAGCCGGCCGGCCAATCCCTCCAAGTCCGGCTCGCCTGCGCCGGCACCGGTGAGCACCACCCGCACCATGGCTTCCCGGTCGGCCAGCCCGGAGATGACCGTCTCCAGCTCCCCGGCGCCGCCCGTCATACCCACGGTCCGGGTGATGATGGCCCGCGCTCCCGCCGGGACCTTCGCCACGCTCACCTTCCCCGGTCGCAGGTCCGCCACGGTGAAGCAGCCCACCCCGGGGTCGTTGAAGCCCTTCCCTTCCACCGCGCCCGGGTATACCGCCAGTCCCGCGCCTAGCTCCGCCACCCGGTGCCCGTGCAAATGTCCCAGCGCCACGTAGTCGTACTGGGCCTGGGACAGGCCGGACGAGGCCAGGGGCAGGCTGCGGTCGCCCGCGTTCCAGTCCAAAGAGCCGTGGAAGCTGGCCAGGTGCCACCCGGGCTCGTCCCTCCGCGGGAAACTGCTCAAGGGAGTACCGGCCCGGGTGATCCCGCCGGTATAGGCCAGGGAGTAGAAGTGGCAGGTTTCGCCTCCCACGTCCAGCCGGCGCACATGCTCCGGGTGCGGGTTCTCCACCAGAAGGCCCGGCCATTCCCGGCCGTAGACCCGGTAAACCGAGTTATGATAGGTGATCTCATCGTGGTTTCCCGGTACCGTCACCAGCTGCACGCCGGCTGCCTCCAGGCGCCGCAACTGCCGCAGGACTGCGCCCACCAGCCCGGGCTCGGGCTGGTGTGTCTCAAACAGATCGCCGGCGATGATGACCAGCCTGATGCCATGAACCGAAGCTACGGCGTAATCCACCGCCCGCTCCAGCAATGAGTCTCTTTCCCTTTGCCGGGCCTTGGCCCGGTCTCCCAGCCATCCCGGATGCCAGCCCAAGTGGAGGTCGGCCAGGTGAAGTATACGCATGCCCATGCAGCTCCCGCCCGGATCTGGTGTAGGTAGCCGAACGTAGCTGGATACTTCCACGCTGCGCGTGGCGAATCCTGGTAGACGCAACCCCGGTAGCGCCTGCCCTCCGAACGGCCCGGGTTCTCCGGTGAGGTGCCGGTGTTCGCCCCGCCGGCGGCCTGCGGCCGGCAGGCCCTCCGCGACAGGAGGACCCGGCCCACCCGGCGAACTCCCGGTCAAGACTACCGCTGAGAAGGAGGAACAGCTTTGACTACATCCGGCTCGGTGCTGGCATGGATAGAAAGCAGAAAAGCAGAGCTGACGGCGCTCAGTGACCGGATCTGGGAGTATGCCGAAGTCGGACTGCAGGAGCACCGCTCGGCCCGGGAGCTGGAGGCGTTCGCCCGGGCTCAGGGGTTCAGCGTGGAGAGCGGGGTGGCGGGCATGCCCAGCGCTTTTGTGGCCAGCTGGGGCCAAGGGGCACCGGTCCTGGCTTTCCTGGGGGAGTACGATGCCCTGCCCGGGGTTTCGCAAAAGAGGAGCCCGCAGCGTGAACCCGTACAGCCCGGCGCTCCCGGTCACGGGTGCGGCCACAATCTCTTAGGGGTGGCCGCCTTGGCCGCAGCGTGCGCCCTCCAGGAGCGCATGCGCGCGGAAGGGCTGCCCGGCACGGTCAGATACTACGGTTGCCCGGCCGAAGAGACCCTGGTGGGCAAGGTGTTCATGGTGCGGGACGGGCTCTTCTCCGACGTGGACGTGGCATTGGACTGGCATCCGACTGCCCTCAATGCCGTGCGCAACCACAGCACCACGGCCCTGAACTCGGCCAAGTTCACCTTCTTCGGGCGCACTTCCCACGCCGCCGGCGATCCGCAGAACGGGCGCAGCGCCTTGGACGCCGTGGAACTCATGAACATCGGTGCCAACTACCTGAGGGAGCACACCATCGAGAAGGCCCGCCTTCACTACGTGATCACCGACGGAGGCGGGGAACCCAACGTGGTGCCCGGCCGGGCCCAAGTCTGGTATTACGTGCGGGCACCCGAACGGGACCAGGTCGAAGACATCTACCAGCGCCTGCTCAACATCGCCCGCGGCGCGTGCCTGATGACGGATACCAGCTTTGAGCCGGAGTTTCTCTCGGGCTGCTACAACTACCTGCCCAACCAGGCGCTGAATTCGGTGCTGCAGCAGCATATGGAGGCTGTGGGCCCCAACCAGTGGACGGAGGCAGAATTGGAGTTCGCGCGCCGGCTGGCCGAGAGTTTCCCGAAAGGGCAGAAGGAAGCCGGCCTCAAGGCCATGAAGGCGCCGCCTGAGGTGTTTGACCAGCTCATCCACGCCTCCATCCTGCCCTACCGGGACGAGGAAACCAGCGGCGGCGGTTCCACCGATGTGGGCGACGTCAGTTGGGTCACGCCGACCGGTCGTTTCGGCGTGGCCTGCGGCGTCCTGGGCCAGCCGGGACATTCCTGGCAGGTGGCCGCCGCTTCCGGTATGAGCATCGGCCACCGGGGCATGCTCATGGCCGCCAAGGTCCTGGCCAGCGCAGGCTTGGACCTGATGACCGATGCGGCCAAGATCCAGAAGGCCCGGGAGGAATGGCAGCAGAGAACCCGGGAGCATCCCTACCGGAGCCCGCTTCCCGAAGGACTGCAGCCGCCGCTGCACCAGCTGCCCAGTCATTGATATGGTGACCGGGCGCAACTTGGGGCCGTAGGCGGCCGGTACACCAGCTGGGGCCGGGCCGTAGCGCGCAGGGGCGGCACCGTGGGCAGGCCCTGGTGCCGCCCCCAGGCGCCGGCCGGTTGCGGCAGGACGCGCGTGGCTTTGCGACGGGCACACCTCCCTCACACCAGAGGAGATGCCGGGGAGGGCAGCTAGGTGGATACCGTACGGGTAGCGGCAGTGCAGGCCGGTTCCCTGATCATGAACCGTGCGGCCACGGTAGAGAAAGCCGTAAGGCTGGTGGCGGAGGCCGCTGCCGGCGGGGCCCGGCTCATCCTCTTCCCGGAAGCCTTCGTGGGAGGCTACCCGTGGGGCCTCTCCTTCGGCACCGTCATCGGGGGAAGGACGGCGGCCGGGCGGCAGGACTGGGCCCGGTACTGGCAGGGCGCCGTCCCGGTGCCCGGTGCTGAAACCGAGGCCCTGGGGGCGGCGGCCCAGCAGGCCCAGGCTTACGTCATGGTGGGCGTAATCGAGCGGAGCCCCCTGGGAACAGGTACCTTGTACTGCACCACCCTATACTTCGGCCCCAACGGGCGGCTACTGGGCAAGCACCGCAAACTCAAACCCACGGCCATGGAGAGGCTGATCTGGGGCGAAGGAGACGGTAGTACCCTGCCGGTCATCCCCACGCCCTACGGAAGGCTGGGCGGTCTCATCTGCTGGGAACACTACATGCCGCTGGCCCGGGCCGCCATGCTGGCCAAGGGCATCGATATCTGGGTGGCCCCTAGCATGGACCAGCGGGAAGTCTGGCAATGCACCATCAGGCATGTAGCCAACGAAGGCCGCTGTTTCGTGTTGTCGGCCGTCCAGTACCTGACCAAGGCCATGTATCCGCCGGACCTGGCGTGCCGGGAGGAGCTCGACGCTTCACCGGAGGTCCTGTGCCATGGGGGCAGCGCCATCGTGGATCCCATGGGCAACTACGTGGCGGGTCCGGTCCGCAACCGGGAGGCCGTCCTCTACGGCGACCTCGACCTGAGCACCCTGGCTCCGAGTAGGTTCGAGCTAGACGTGACGGGCCACTACGCCCGTCCGGACGTCTTTGAACTCCGGGTGGATGAACGGCCACGTCCGGGGGTTACCGTCCTCCCGCCGGGCCGGTAGCCCGCTCGCTTGCGGAGGGACCCCTGCGCCAAGCTACCCACCACCGGGCCGGACGAGTCAGTCCGCCCGCAGGAACAAGCCGCACAGGCAGCGTCCGGCCTTGCGGACCTCTCCTAGGCGCGTCTCCAGGCAAGGGCAGATATGCTCCGGGATGTTGTCGAACCGGCAAGGGCAGTAGAAGTCGCCGAAGCGCCGGTGATTCGTCAACAGCCCCTTCAAGATGGGCTCCTTCATCTCATCGAACCGGTACCCCCGAAGGCGCGCGAAGTTCTCCGCTCGCTCGCGGATTTCCGCTTCCGGCGCCTGCACGTAGCGACGGGTCTCCACCGCCGGGTGCGTGGTTACCACTTCCAGGCGGGCGCCGCACACGGTGCAGGTGATGGACATGCCCTCCGCCGGCTCGCCCTCGTACATGAAGCCCGCCCGGCACACCTCACACGGGATCTTTCGCTTCACGGTCCAGCGCCCTCTCGATTTCCTCCGGCTTGAACCCTTGCACCACCGTCTTACCAATCACCAACACGGGGAAGGCACGCTTGCCGCAGAGTTCATCCACTTCCGCCAGGGCTTTTCGCAGCTTCTCTCCATCGATGAGGTCAACCTCAATGAGCTCGTACCTGGCGGCCCGGTGGTCCAACAGCTGCTTCGCCCGCCTGCACCAGGGACACGTGCTCATACCGTACAGTCTGATCATGGGTGGTACCGTCCTTCCGCCAGCCCTATGTGCCCAGTGTATCACTTCCCGCCGTCCTTGCCCATAGCGCCGCGCCTGGCCCGGGCACCGGCCGTCGCCCCTGCCTGCCGCGTAACCGTCTCCATGGCCGGTGACGGTGGCAAGCACCGGACGAAAGCTCCCGCAGGGAGCCCCGGACCTTCAAGCAGGATATTTCCGGGCAGTGGAGAAGGGAAAAGTCCTGCTAGTGGCAATAATGGGAGGAGACGGAACGGCGTGTCGGTTGCGGGACCGCCGGCCGTGACCGTTGCCAAACTGGCCACCGGCGGGCTGCACGGAGTCATCGCCGACATCGCCGCAGTGCTGCTGTTCATCGGCATCATGCAGGCCTCGGGCCTGCTGGACGTCATCGTCCGGCATATCATCATCCTAGGGAATAGGCTGGACAAAGGGCCGGGGTAGCCATGGCCGGGGGAGTGGCCGCCGGTGTCAGCGGCGGTCTCACCGGATTCACCCAGCCGGCCATCACCGGACCGGCCGCGCTCAAACTGGGTTCTGAGCCCAACCGGGTGGCGGGCATCCAGGCCCATGCCGGTCACCTGGGCAACTTCGGCGGTTTCACCCATCCCGCCCAGGTGACCATCGTGGCCACCGCAGCTATCGGCTTCGGCATCATCAGCGTATTGGGCAGCATAGTCGCCCGGTCGGTGTTTGTGGTCAGCTTCTTCCGGAGGCGGAAGGCTGAAAGGGACGTGGCCTACGATCTAGACATCCAGGAGGTGGTGGCCGGTGTTGGCCTTCAGGGTATCGGCATCGGGACTGCCTTACTGCCTTTCCTGTTATTGGTGGTGGGCTTCGTCCCGGGCTACCCGGTGTTCCTGGTCGGCATCATCTCCGGCCTGCTGGCCGGGTGGTTGGCCAAGCCGGGGGCCCGGAGGACGGAAGTTCTCATGCTGGAGGGGGTGCAGCGGGTCGCC
>DMHJ01000004.1:0-3060 GCA_003449495.1 Clostridiales bacterium UBA8153 | reverse complement strand
CTCTACATGTCCGCTGTCATCCGCAACATCGGCCTGGTGGCCCTGCTCTCCGAATAGTTGGAGCCTGCCCTGGCCGGGGCGCACCTCCAGGCCATGCTGCTCATCGCCGCGCCGGCCGGCTGCAGGGCCCAGTCTTACGCGGCAGCGGCCGCCTTTGCCGCAGCGGCGGGCGCCTCCTTGATGCAGTATTTCCTGACGGGCGGACCCGTCGCCGCCCTGGCCGCCGTCATCCCCATCGTCCCCGGCTCCGACCTTACCCTGGCCAACCGGTTCCAACGGCCTTCGATACTGGCCGGCCTGGCCTGGGCGCTGCTACTTTCCTTTGTAGTGTGACCGGGCGGAGGTGACGGGCCTACCGTCACCTCCCTCCTCCCCCCGTGGCATCTCCCGACCATGACAGTCACAGAGCGCCCCTATGACACTACAGCACTACATGGGAGAAGCGAAAGGGCCTGACCCAGGATTGAAGCCTGATACAAGGCGTGCCTGGAAGGCGTTGCGGTGGCCGAGCCGTCCGCGGAACCCAGGCGCCGGCGGCTCGATGGCGGTCACCGGCGCACAGAAGGAAGGGAGCCGGCGCACCTGGGCAAGCAGGCCACACCTGCCACCGGGCCCGGCCTGGGGTTTGACGGGCCACGGGTTCCCCGCAATCGCTTCGAACGAGATGACTTGGGAAGAAACGAGTCTTGAGGAGAACGCCAAGCCAGCTGATCCCATCCCGGGTCCCAGGGGGTACGGTCGACAGCGAAGACCTCGATGGGCTGCAAGTCTCGCACCCGCCGTGCCGGGGCGTGGTGTCGATGCGCACGCATTGACTAGCGGCGACAAAGGGAATCGCGCCGGTCGGCAAGAAAGACAAAGGACCATATGGGGACACTATAAGGAGAGGTGGCTATTGTCGCTGACAGAAAAGGAAGCGACCCGGCTGTACAGGCAGTTTGACGCAGAATGCGGCCGGCTCGCAGACAAGATGCGTAACGCACGTGAATATGAACCATGGTTGTATGTACCCACAGTGCCTGCCAAAGAAGCCGACTTGCAGGCGTTCGCTGACCTCCTCGAGAGGGCCGGGGCCCTGCCAGCGCCAGATCCTGTCTTGGTGATCCTCAAGAACCACTTCGGCGAGTTCATTAAGGGCCAGGTATCCATACTGGAGTCCAAGTATGAGAGTCCAGAGCAGTTCGTCACCGGCATCACCAGATTCGTCGATTTCACGTGTCGCCAGGACTCCCGCTTTGCCGAAGACCGGGCGGCGATCCTCTTGCGCAGGCTCGGCCAGCTTGACGAGATGTGGGGCGGCATCCGAAGCATCCTCCCATCCGTTGCCTCAGGGAACCTGGCCTCGCTGGCCGCCGCCTCCCGGATGCTGGCCAGGATCTGCGGCCTCAAGAAGGGAAGCGCGAACGGGGACTTCGCTGGCCTTCCCGATGCCGGCATCAGGCAGATGGTTCTGGCCTTCGACGCGACCGCCGCCAAGGCGCTAGCGTGGGCAACCGAGGTTGAGGGTTCCGCAGGGGGAGCACCGGCGGACGTCGAGGTCGCGCGCCCGGATGTCGAGCGCTACCGCAATATTCTTTCAGAGGAGCGCGGCGTCAGCCTCGACGACCTTGTCAGGTGGCACGCCGAGGAGGTCGAGAAGACCAGGAGCGAGATGTTTCAAATCGCCTCCGACCTCAAGCTCGGCGCGGAGCCCACGCCAACCGACGTCCAAGGCGTCGTCGCAGTGCTCCACAAGTACGCTGGCCCGGCCGCAACAGCGGAGGAGATGTTCTCTCGGTGCCGCAACTACCTTGCTAGAGCTAGGGCTGCCATCAAGGGTTACGTCAACGTTCCTGATGAGATCTGCCGGGTAGTCCCCATGGAGGAGTACGGTCGCGAGCAGAACCCGTGGGGCGGCTACAGAGGAGGCTGCCCTAGGCGAAGGCCCCTTGCCGGCGAGATGGTGCTCAATGACGGGAATCTCAGTGCCATAACGGACGGTTGGATCAAGATCAACGCACTGCACGAGTCTTACCCGGGCCACCACGTCCAGTTCCTGAGGGCAATCGTTGACCCGCTGCCAGAGACCATCAAGCTAGGCGCCCGCGCCACCCCCCTCATGGAGGGCACCTGTGTTCGCACAGAGAGGGTGTTCGAGTTCGTTTTCCCGGAGGACCAGTTCTACCCACTGTTCACGGCCTACCGGCGCCATCACACCTCGGTCCGGATCAAGGTCGATCTCTACCTGCACTACTTCCACCGACCGATCGAGGATGCCGTGAAACTGTACATGGATGAATTGGGTTTCGACAGGCGGTCGGCGAGGGGCCAGGTCAAGGCCCAGGAACTCCAGCCCGGTTACTTCACCACGTACTATTACGGCCTCAGGCGAATCCGCGAGCTTCAGAAGCAGTTCGGGTACGACGACAAGTCATTTACCGAGCTACTGTTTGCGGCTGGTCGGGTCAGTCTCAAGACGTTTGAGGACTTCCTGAAGCTGAGCGAGGCTGACCGGAAGAGGTATCTCACCGGGTTCGAGAGCCTGCTGGCGTACTGAGACCCCGCTACAGAGGAAACCGGTGCTGCCGCAACAGCCCATCCCGGCCCCGCCCTCATGGCGGGGGCGGCGCGCCGGTAGCGGTATGCAGCGCTAAGGTTCCTTGTCTTACGCAACTGGCGGCCCCTTGGGTCACCTACAACCCGGTGATGTCAACAGCGGCAGGTATTGATGGTGAGCTGCGGCAGTGGTGGCGGGTGTTTCAGCTGCCAGAACGGGGCTTTCGGAGCACCAGGAGCTACCTGAAGATCCGGCCGATCTACCACTACAAGAGAAGACGGGTGCGGGCTCAGGTCCTGATATGTTGCTTGGCCTACTACATCCTGAAGAAGACAGAACTCGAGCTCGGGAGGAAAGAGGAGCCGAAAGAGGTTGCTCCGCCTGGGACCAGCTTCGGCTTGTCCAGATCCATCTGGAAGCCGGGGAGCATTCCCACCCGGACAGGCAGTGGTCGCTGGGGGACATTGGGAAAGTCAGCAACAAGCAACTCGAAGCCATGGTAGGGTGGAAGAGCATGGACGCCT
>DMHJ01000007.1:6337-15440 GCA_003449495.1 Clostridiales bacterium UBA8153 | reverse complement strand
AACGTTCCTGCCCGGCGAGTCATTGAAGCTTCCGGCCGGGCGGTCTGTCCCGGTTTTATCGACCTTCACTCCCACAGCGATCAAACTCTTGTTAGGCATCGTTTCGGTCTGGCCAGCCTTTGCCAGGGGATCACCACCCAGGTTACCGGCAACTGCGGGTCCTCTCTCGCTCCCGTCCGTGACGGCAAGTCGCTGCTTAGCCGGCTGCTTGGGGACCAAGCAGACTTACCTGCATCGGCAGCCAGCGCTTCGGCATCCGAGCCGGAACCCGGCGTGGAACCTTGGACGACTTTTGGCGAATACCTACAGGTCCAGGAGCGCCTCGGCCTGGGCATCAATATGGCGCCCCTGGTGGGGCACGGGACGGTCCGCAGGTACGTGCTAGGGCCGGAAGGTGAGGGAGGAGAGCGAATCGACCTTGACGCCGCCGAGCTCGCCGGCATGGGACACCAGGTCAGGCTGGCCATGGAGGCAGGTGCCTTTGGTCTCTCCTCCGGTCTGGAATACCCGCCGGGTCGCAATGCCAAGACCTCCGAATTGGTTGAGCTGTGCCGCGTGGTGGCTGCCTGCAATGGCCTGTATGCCACCCACATGCGTAGTGAAGGACAGGCTCCCCGCATGGAGTGGTTGGGGGCCATCGTGGAGGCCATCGACACCGGACGTCTTTCCGGTGTCCGCACTAACATCGCCCACCTCAAGGCCGACCAGCGTGATGCCTGGGGGAAGACCGCCGCAGCCTTGCGCCTTTTGGACGATGCCCGGCGGAATGCTGTGGAGATCACCGCCGATGTGTATCCGTTTCCGTTTGCCGCCGTAGGCTACCTTTACGAGGTGCTCCCTCCGGCCCTTGCCGAAGAGGGCATAGGGGTGCTGCTCGAGCGGATGGGCGACCCGGTGGCCCGGCAGGCAATACGGCAACAGCTACAGCGCGGCGTGCCCGATTGGACCAACCCGGCCCTTAGTTTCGGATGGGGTGCCATTGGCATCGTTGAAACCACCCGCCCCGACGATGTGGGTAAATCCGTTGAAGATCTGGCCCTTGAGAGGCGGGCCGATCCACTGGACGTCTGCTTCGACCTGCTACTGGCAGACGGCGGCCTTACCCGGTCGTCGATGGGCGTGATGTCCGAGGACAACATCAGGATGAAGCTGCAGCACCCGCTGACCATGGTTTCCAGTGACGGGACCACCGTCGACGAGTTTGTGAGCGAGACTGCCGGCGCCGTCCATCCCCCGGAAAAACTACATCCCCGCAGCACGGGCACCTACCCGCGCCTGTTCAGCCGCTACGTCCGCGAGCAAGGTGCGCTGGAGCTGTCCGAGGCCATTCGGAAATGCACGTCGCTGCCGGCCACGGTTGCCCGCATCCCGGGCCGGGGCCTCATCACCGAAGGAGCGTTCGCGGATCTTCTAGTGTTCGACCCGGCCGAGATCGCGCCCGCGGGTACCTTCGCCGCGCCGCACCGGCATCCCACGGGCATCTCCTTCGTGCTGGTCAACGGCTGCGTGGCCTTGGACCGGGGGAATCCCACCAAGATCCTGGCCGGAAGGGTGCTCCGCCACGCATGCCCGTAGCCGCCCACGCCGACCCGGGGTGCAGGAATAGGAAGTCTATGCGAATCGGATTGCACAAACATGCAGCTTTTTCTGGCCGGCGCAGAAGGAGTTTGGGGCGGGACCTCGAAGTATGGGTGTCTTAATGAACTGCAGGCAAAGGGCGGAGCGGAGGGATACGCCAGTGCACCATCTATTTGCAGGCATATAACCAGGCTGCGGGATGGCGGAGACCCGTAAACCTGGGGCGACGGCTGGTGTGGACATTGCGGTAGGCGTCAGACTCTTCAATAAGAGGTGCATAGTTATGCGTAAGACCAGTTTCCGGGCCGCCCTGGCTCTGGCGGTAGTGGCGGCACTTACCGCCGGTTCGTTGGCCGGGTGTGCCCGGCTTATCCCTACGGCCGACCCTGCGCTAAGGACCCTGGTGGTGGCAGTTGCCTCCGAGCTGGATGGCACCGATGTGCAGCAAGTGTGGACGGCCAACATTGTCCAGGAACTCATCTCTCCGGCTCCGGTGGTATTCGACCTCAACCGGGAGCGGTTAGTGCCCCAAGTGGCCAGTGCCGTCTCCTTTTCCCAAGACGGTAAGTCGATCATCCTTACCTTTCCACGCGACCTCAGGTTCGCTAACGGGCGGGCGGCAACGGGCGCCGATATCGAGGCGTCCATCAGGCGGTACCGGGAGATCTCGCCCTATGCCGCCGACTGGGAAGATATGGACCGGGCTACCGTCGACGGCCAGACGGTGACGTTGACTTTCCGCAACCCGCCGGCCAACTTCTTGGCCGTCTTGACCAGCGCTTACTCGGGCATCGTGGATGTACAGGAAGCCACCCGGGTGGGCAAGGAAGCATTCAACCGGCGGGCCATCGGCATCGGGCCGTACCTTCTCAAAGAGTGGGTACAGGGCTCGCATTTCACTTTGACTCGTAATGAGCACTACCGTGACCACAAGCCCTTTGTGCAGAACCGGGGTCCGTGGCATTTCGAGACCATCACCGTACGCGTGATCCCGGATGGCTTCACCCGGTTGGCCGAGCTGGAGGCCGGCAATGTGGACTTTGCCGATATAGCCCTGGAGCACCGGGCCCGGGTTGCCGCCAACCCCAACCTTGTCCTCATCACCACCCCGGCGGCCGGGCAGACCTATCTACGCTTCAACTTGCACCGGGCGCCCTTCAATGACCTCAAGTTCCGTGAGGCTATCAACTATGCCATCAACAAAGACGCCATCAAGCAGGCCCTCGATGCGACCGTCGAGCCCGTTTACGGCTTGCTGTCTCCGGCGCAGCTGGCCTTCAACGCCGCGGTCGAGGCGGAGCTAAGGACCAGGCGCGGGCACAACCTAGCCCGGGCCCAGCAGCTTTTGGCCGAGCTGGGTTACGTGCCCGGCACCGACGGCATCTTGCGCAAGGGGGGCCGAGCCCTGCGTTTGACCCTGCTGGTCTCCAATGACGTGGCCGTCCAGAGACTGGCCGGGCCCGTGGTGCAGGCCCAGTTGCGGGCCATCGGCATCGAGGTTGCCGTGGAGGAGCAGGGCCGGGCCTATATCCGCGAGCTGGTGCGGGCCAACAACTACGATATTGCCTTCCAGGCCTGGAACTGGGCGGATCCGGACATCTGGTATTTCTCCTTCCATTCGAGCAATGCCAATCCCATCTGGTCGACTCCCCAAGTCGACGCCATTCTGGAGGCTGGACGCTCCACTATGGACATGACCCAGCGCTCGGCCAAGTACGGCGAGTTGTCGCGGCTGGTCGGCGAACACCTGCCCATCATCTCCCTGTTCTACCCCTACACCTACCGGGCCCACCGCCGGGCCCTCCAGGGTCTGCATATCGGGGTGGACGGGACCGTGCACTTCAACGATGCCCGGAAAGTGAATCCGCGGTGACACCGGGCGCGGCCAAGGGCTGGTGATAGAGGCCAGAAGTCCGGGTAGCCGGTGCCTGGCCGTAGAGGTGGGCAGACATAGGTAGCCAGTGGCCGGTGGAAGCGGGAGCCGGCAGGAGCCGGTCCCGCTTCCCGGTCGTCCGTCTCCAGCACGTCCGGTAGCGAGAGGCGAGTGCTCCTGATGATGGTGTTTTCTGCCGGGAAGGGGGTCACCGGGGATGTTGGAGTACAGCGTGCGGCGGCTGGCGCTGGGCGTGTTGACGGTGCTGGCCGTCACCCTGGTGCTCTTTTCGGTGATGCAGCTGATGCCGGGTGACCCCATCCGCCTGCTCGCCGACCCCGGGCGCGTACCACCCCATCGTATCGAGGAGCTGCAACGGCAATGGGGACTGGATCGACCGGTGGCCGTGCAGTACCTGTACTGGCTGGGCAACTTGGCCCGCGGCAATTTCGGCCACTCCATTATCAGCGGGCAGAGCGTGAGCGTGCTGATTGCCTCGCGCCTTCCGTTCACCTTGGTATTGGCCCTTACGTCGTTGCTCCTGCACTACCTATTAGCCGTTCCCCTGGGCCTGCTGGCCGCCGTCCGGTCCGGATCCCGGCTGGACCGGGCCATCGTGGTAATCACCACCGCCCTGCGCACCATCCCGGGATTCTGGCTGGCCATCCTGCTCATGCTATTGTTTGCCATCAGGCTACGGTGGTTTCCCATCTCCGGATACCAGGGACTTAGCTCTCTGGTCCTACCCGTAGCGACGCTGACCTTGCCCATGCTCGGCGGGACGGTGCGCCTGACCCGGGCCGAGGTGCTTGAGACCATAGGCGAGCGGTTCGTCCTCACCGCCTACGCTAAAGGGCTTGGTCATCGGGCCGTCCGCCTCAGGCACGTTCTGCGCAACGCCCTCATCCCCGTCACCGTGATGTTCTTTCTCTCCCTGCCTTGGGTGGTGGGTGGCTCAGTGATCATAGAGAACATCTTTGCGTGGCCAGGGATGGGGCGACTGCTGTGGGGCTCCATCACCAACCAGGACCTGCCGGTAGTGCAAGGGATCATCATGGTCATTGCCATACTTACGGTAGTCTGTAACACCATAGGTGACGTGATCTCGGGCCTACTGGACCCGCGGGTGCGCATTGAACTTGAGGAGGGCCGCTAACGTTCTATGAAGCTGGAGCTGGCGCAGCGCGAAGTGAACGGATCGAGAAATGCCCGCTCATGGAGGACCATCCTGCTGGGGAATGGCCAGTTAATGGCAGGCGTGTTCATCTTCGCCCTGGTGATGGCGGTTGCGCTATTCGCGGACGGGCTGGCCCTGCGCCCTTACGATGCTATGGATCTGGGGAACCGGTTGCAGCCCCCCGGGACCGGTGGGCCCCTGGGAACCGACCAGTTTGGGCGCGACCTGTTCAGCCGGGTGGTCTACGGATCGCGGATCGCCCTGCGCGTGGGCCTCATCGTGGTGACTATTGAGACCGTGCTCGGGGTGACCATGGGGCTATTCGCCGGCTATTACGGCGGGTGGGTCGATCGCGTCATCGCCTCTGTCACCGATGTGACCTGGGCGCTCCCCCCCATCGTGTTGGCCCTGGCCATCGTCACTGCCTTGGGTCCCAGTCTGAACAACGTGATCATCGCCATTGCCCTGGTCAGCTGGGCGGGGTACGCGCGTCTCATCCGTACCAAGACCCAAGGACTCAAGAACATGCCATTTGTCGAGGCCGCCCGGGCCTTGGGCGAGAGCGACCTATCCATCATGTTCCGCTACATCTTGCCCAACACTTTTGGCCTGGTCATCGTCTTGGCCACCCTGTCATTACCGGGGGCGATCCTATCCACCACCGCCCTGAGTTTCCTGGGTCTCGGTTCCCAGCCGCCCGCACCCGACTGGGGGGTCATCCTCAATGAAGGCATCCGCCATCTCTACGACGCTCCCTGGATATCCGTTTTCCCCGGGCTGGCCATCGTTTGCACGGCTCTGGGGTTCAATCTGCTTGGCGAGGGGTTGCGGGACGTCCTTGACCCGCGCATGAAGGTATGAACATGGCGAAGCTTTTGCAGGTCTCCGACCTTAGGGTAGAGTTTTTGACCGGCCGGGGAACGGTACGGGCAGTGGGAGGCGTTGCTTTCCAGTTAGACCGCGGTGAGGTGTTCGCCCTGGTGGGCGAGTCCGGGTGCGGCAAGTCCACCACGGCCCTGGCGGTGATGCGCCTGGTGCCGCCGCCCGGTCGCATCTTAGGCGGGAGCATCCGGTTGCGCGGTGATGACCTTCTCACGTTGGATGAAGACAGTATGACGCAAGTGCGCGGTAGGCACATTGCTATGATTTTCCAGAATCCCATGGTGTCCCTCAACCCGGTCTACCGGGCAGGAGCGCAGGTGCAGGAGGCCATCGTCCTCGACCAGGTGCCGAAAAATGAGGCCTGGCGCCGGGCCGTGGACCTCCTGGGCCGGGTGTATATTGCCGATCCCGCACACCGGGCGCTCAGCTACCCCCACGAGCTCAGCGGGGGCATGCGCCAGCGCGTGATGACCGGGATGATGGTCTCGCGGCAGCCGGATCTGCTCATCGCCGACGAACCCACCACGGCTTTGGACGTGACCATCCAGGCCCAGGTCCTTGACCTATTGCTGGAGCTTAGAGATCGGACCGGAATGGCCCTGCTCATCATCACCCATGATCTGGGCATTGTGGCGGAGATCGCCGACCGGGTGGGCGTGATGTACGCGGGGAGCCTCGTTGAGCAGGGACCGGTGTTCGACATATTCGAGGAGCCGCTGCACCCGTACACCCGTCTACTCATGCGCGCCTTGCCCCGTCTGACCAAAGGGCAAGGGAGCCTCCACACCATTCCCGGGCAGGTTCCCAGCCTGATCCAGCTGCCGCCGGGATGCCCATTTCACCCGCGTTGCCCGGACAGGATGGAGATCTGCTCTACGAAGATGCCCGGCCTCACCGTGCCGGCCGGTGGGCGGGAGGTAGCCTGCTACCTGCACGGCGTAGGTGAGCGCCAATGAGCATCCGGCCGCACTCAACAACGGAGACCCCCCTCATCGTCTTGGAGGATGCGTGCAAATACTTCCCCGTCAGGCGAGGGCTGACCCGGAGGGTGGTGGGGCACGCACGAGCGGTGGATGGTGTATCTTTGGCCGTCGCGCGCGGGGAAGCCTTGGGCGTGGTGGGAGAGAGCGGTAGCGGAAAGACGACGCTGGCGCGCCTGGTCCCCCGTTTGATCCAGTCCACTCGCGGCCGGGTGCTCTATGACGGGCAGGATGTGGAGACAGCCAGTGGACGCGACCTGATCCGCATACGCCGCCGGATGGGTATCGTGTTTCAGGACCCTTCATCATCCCTAAATCCCCGGACCCCGGTGCGTGGTTCCATCGCCCGTCCCCTTGAACTGCAGGGCATCCGGGGCAAGGAGGCAACCAGGCGCGTCCTCGAGACCATCGAGCTGGTCAACCTGGGTGCTGAGGTCTTGGACCGCTATCCACACCAGCTCAGCGGCGGGCAGCAACAGCGGGCGAGCATTGCCCGGGCCATCATCCTGCGTCCTCAATTGCTGATCTTGGATGAGCCCACCTCGGCGCTGGACGTTTCCGTGCAGGCCCAGATCCTCAACCTGCTGCAGTCGCTGCAGGCCCAAATCGGCCTGACCTACCTATTCATCACCCATAACCTGTCCGTGGTGCGGTACATGAGCGACCGGATCGGCGTGATGTACCTGGGCAGACTGGTGGAGGTCGCTCCGGTCGGACCTATGCAGGACCGCCCCCTCCATCCGTACACCGCGGCCTTGTTCTCTGCCTCGCCGCCCCTCAACCCTCGTCTTCGCAACCGGCAGCGGTATCGCCTAGTCGGCGATCCGCCCAGCCTGATCTCGCCTCCGCCGGGATGCAGTCTTCACCCTCGTTGCGTCTTTGCCGTGGAGCAGTGCCGGGAGGAAGTGCCCCTGCTAGTGGATGCAGGCGACGGGCGGCAGGTCGCTTGTCACCGTTGGATGCAGCTGGCCCTCGCCGTGCAAACCGGGTAGGCTGGGGAACGCAGCCGGTGGCCGACCTCCCGCCGGAACCGTTAGGCCGTTCCCGGCACTGCGGCCTGGTCCCCGGCTGCGGTGGCTTAGGCCCACCCCGGGGTTGTATAATGGGGCTGGCGGTAGCAGGCGGGTTAGCGCGCCCCTTAGGGGAAGTATGCCCCGTGATGGAAGAAATGGCAGGTCTGGAGTGGGTGGCAGGCATGCGGGAACGGCTTCTCACGTTTCTGCGCGGCGTGTGGATCGGAGTGGCCGTGGTGTTACCCGGGATCAGCGGTGGTACCGCCGCCCTGGTGATAGGGCGCTACGCCGAGTTTCTCGAGGCCATCCATCCTTCCCGCTGGCGGCGGGAGGCGTGCCTTCTGGGAGGGATGGTCCTCGGGGGCTTCGGGGGAGTCCGCGTGGCCAGCTACGTTCTGGGTGAGCATCCCGGTATTTTGAGCGGGCTCCTCTTCGGCCTGGTGGGCGGAACCGTGCCGGTCATTGGGAGACATGCCGGTCCGGTAACGTGGACCCGGCTGATGTTGGCGGGCACAGGAGCCCTGATTACGCTGGGACTGGGAATGGCCCAGCTTCCAGTGAGCACCGCGCCGGCCGGGATATTCCTGGGCGGTGCCGTGTCCGTAGTCCTGTCCATGTTGCCAGGCGTGTCCGGAGGGGCCGTCCTGGTGGCGCTGGGCCAATACCAGCTGCTGCTGCTGGACCTCAACCGGCTTTACTGGCCCACATTGGCCGTCTTTGGCGCCGGGGTCTTGCTGGGGTTGTTGGTGCTGTCCCGGGCCGTGCTCAGGCTGCTTACCCTGCGACCCCAGGACACCATGGCCTTCTTGGGCGGGATGATGGTGGGTTCCTTACCGGTCCTGTGGCCGGGTGGCCCGGCCTTGCCGGAAGCAGCGGCGATGGTCGCGGGAGCCCTAGTGACCGTCTTCGCGCGGCGGCGTTAGCGGTGCAGGCGGAATCCCGGTCACCGCCGCGGTGGAGGCGGTCCCCACCGCTGGAAGCTGCCCGGCCTGCGCAGGTGGTCAACTCGCCCGTCCGAAGCCAGGCGGCCCGTCCCTGACCACGAACCAGCGGCATCATCCCCGGAGAGGAGCCCATCCTGGGCACGTCATGGGACTGGTCCAGCCCGGCAAGCGACTGGGTCCGGGAGGGCCCCGCGGAGCCCTCCTCTTACTTCCACATGCCCCCTAGCCTGGGGAGCCCGGGGTAGTGGCGCGCCAGGTGGTCGATATCGGTCGCAGGCAGACCCTGGCGGGCCAGCTCGCGGCGAAATTCCCTGACCGCCTGGTTTCGGGCCCAGACCAGGTCGGCAGCCATCTTGGCCAAGTGACCCGAGACCTTAGCGATGTTTAGGAACGTCTTCCACATCGAGCTGGTCCGGCCCGCAGTGCCCCTTTCTCTTGACGCTACTCCCTCCCTGGCCCATGTTGAGCATTGCACTCTGGGCCGGGGCTTGCTGCATCAGGCCGCTCAGTATGCCCAGGTACTTGGTGGTCATCTCGAGCGCGGGCTTGTCGGCGATGCCGGCATCGCCGAGTTCCGTGTAGAAGGCCCCCACCGCCTGGCCCAACTCGCGTGCGGCCTGGACCGAATACAAGGTTCCTTTCACGGCGTTGATCAG
>DMHJ01000007.1:0-5932 GCA_003449495.1 Clostridiales bacterium UBA8153 | reverse complement strand
CGTCTTACCTGTTGGTTCGCAAGCCATGGTTAGCACTCTCCTTAGTCCTGTCTTAGCCGTCGACCGTTGACGGTGTGCGGAGGGAAGGCCTCCAGCTGACCACCGCCATTCCCAGCGCAGCCTCTACGGTTCTGGTTCCGATTGCCGGTACGCCCAGTGTTGCGAGGAGGGGAAGCAGCCTGGTCACCACCGGGAGCGAGCCCGCCTCTTGCTCGCGACCGCCCAGCTGCTCCATGGCGCGCTGCACGCGCGCATGCAGGGCGGCCACTTGCACCAGTTCACCCCGGCACTCCCGGCAAACGGCGATGTGCTCCCAGCATTCGTCCTGTTCCCGGGCGTTCGCGGTGCCGTTGATGACCCAGGGCATCAGCTCCCGCGCCTCGAGACAGCCTTCACCCATCCCCTCCGCCTCCCTGCAACAGCTCCTGCAGGCGCCTGCGCGCGTAGTAGGTGCGGGACTTGGCCGTGCCCACCGGTATCCCCAGGATGCCGGCCGCCTCCCGCTGGGAGAACCCGTAGTAGAACACCAGGAGCACCAGTTCCTGTTGCTCCGCGGAAAGGCGCCCGAAGCTCTCCCAGAACTCCGCTGCTTCCCCGACCAACCCGCTGCCACCCACCATGGACAGGTCCAGTGGTTCCCACCCGGGACCTTCCCGCCGTAGCCGATCGGCCACCTTGTTCCTGCAGATCCCAAAGAGCCACGCGCTGAATCCATCTCCCCGGTAAGTACCGGCGTTCCGCCAGGCGGCGGTCAGAGTCTCTTGGACCACGTCCTCTGCTGCATCCGGGCGCCGCAACCGCGCGAGGACGAACCGGTAAAGCCGCTGACCGTAGGTGGCATAGAGCTCCCGGGCGGCGTCTTCGTGGCCTTCAGCCAGGCGCACGGCCAGCCCCTTCAGGTCTTGGGCGGTCAAGGGGATTTCCTCCGGGTTCCGTCGGCCTTCTATCCATATAGTCGCGTAGCGGGGCTGGATGGTTCAGCTGGGGAAGGCGGCAAGCCGCCAGGGTACCGGTGATCTTGCCGTCCGCTCGGCTACGGGCCTTACATATGGGTGGAAGCACCGGCGTCAGCCCGATGCGTCAGTGCCGCAGGGGATACCTGGCGAAGAGAGTTCACCACTTCGGCCCGGGTGCCGGTGTAGCAGGAGTCTGGTCCAGGACCTGCGGGCCGGCCGGGCCAGGCCTTTCCCCGCTTCTTTGCGGGAGTGCCGGGAAGACGAGGTTCGAACGGTCGAGGCAGACCTGCGAGGAGAAAGCGTCAACGCAGCCTCCCCCACTCCGGCGGCACTCCCTCCCACCCGGGCGCCACCTCAACCGGCAAGGCCGCCAGTGCTACCGACAGCTGCCGGCCTCCCGCAGTCACAGGAGCTACGTTAATGGTCCGACCGGCGTCCCGCAACCGCTCCCAGGCTCCCAGTCGCACCGGGTATACCAACACCGCAGTGACCCTCTCCGCCGCGAACACCGCCGCGTAGGCCAGGACCTGGTGCAGGTCGTGCCGGTGTTCATCGCGCAGTTTCTCGCCTTGTTCGGCCCAACCCTGCTCGTCCAGCTCCATGAAGTGGCTCTTGTACTTGGCATCGAAAATGATTACGAGGCCCTCCGGCGTACGTACCAGCAGGTCCGGCTGCAGGCTGGTCAGACCGGCTGCCGCCCGGCGGGTCCAAGGGAGGGGGATGGAGGTTTCAAGGGTGCGACCGGCCCGCACGATGGCGCCAAAGCCCCGGGCCCAGTCGCGGACGGCCGTTTCGACCCAGCGCTCGAACAACTCGTGCATGGGTAGCGCCCACGCTAGGCCGTCTGCTTCAGCCGGGCCCGCCAGCCCGCGTTCGTCAGAGAGCCATTGCAGAGCTTGTAGCCCGGCGGACAGGAACGCTGACGGCAACCCGGCCACCCGCATCAGCGCCGCCAGCTGTTCGGGACCGGGGAAGCGGGCTTCGGCCTTCCTTACTTCGAAGAGCAGCTGTTCGGCCTCACCTGCGAGATGGCGTGCAATGGGATCGCCGGCCGCAATGGGTAAGAGTGACGCGAGCACCCGCTCAAGCCCCCATCTGATGTAGCCTCTAAGCACCAAGTCCGGCCCCAACTCGGGGAACCGGCAAGGCAACAGCTCAAAGTGCCCCCGGGCCGCTTGGCTCGTTACGTATTTGTGCCAGATGATCTGACCGCGGGGCTGTTGCCGGACTTCTTCATGCATCCGGAAACCCCGCGTGATCTCCTGTAACAGGCGACGCAGGCGGGCAATGATCGGTCCGCCGAGCACCCACGGGGGTACCTCGCGGGCGCTGCCGGGCACCAGCGGCAGGCTGAGAATGCTCGGTGTAGCCGACCAACCTATGCGGTGCAACAGGGGCCCAATGCCGGACCAGCCGAAACGGGGCTTCACCACTAGGCCCGCGGCGATGCGACGCGTGCCGGCGGCGTAGAGGGGCACGGCCCCGACGGAGCCACCCGGCCGCAAGTGCACAGATAGGTTGGCGGGCCCCGGGGTGACCTCGGGTTTCACATCCAGCAGCTCCAGGTTGCGGCGATTGGCTCCTACGAAGTCGTAGAGGTGGGTGCCCGTTACACCTTCGCGCCGTGCCTCGCCGAACAGCTCCGGTGGCACGCGCCGGGGTGCGCCCTGATCATCGAGCTGGAGCAGGGGGCGAAGCCGATGGGCGGCGCCGGAGGGTTGGTGGTTGGTTCCCTTCACCGGCCGCGCGCGGCCTGAGCCCGCCCGTCCCTTACGGGTTGCCGCGGACACTTTCGCCACCAGGGGTTAACTCTCCCTCCAGCCAGTCCAGGTAGGCGTGTAGCTCGGTTTCACAAGGGCCCAGCCGGCCCTCGACCAGATACTCATGGATCAGCGGCACCAGCTCGTACCGTAGGCGGTTGTGCAACTCTTGCTCGGTGCGGGCCAGGAAATAGGTATGGCCGGGCATCAGCACCAGGGCGTTGGGCGGGGAAAACTCAGCGAAGATATCCTGTAGCCGGCCAAAGGCCGCGATGGCCAGGGGGAACTCTTGCTCCTCGACCACAGACAAGTCCGGCCAGATGTCGACAAACGCAAAGCGCCGCCGGACGGCCAGGTCCAGGATGGCGATGGAGCGGTCGGCCGAGTTCATGGTCCCGAGGACGTACAGGTTAGGGGGCATCCGCACCGGGTCCGGCCAACCGGCAGGCCGGGATGGCAAGTCAACCGACCTGGCCCGTCCCGCGTTGATCTCGCCGGCCTCAAATAGGTAGATGGCTTCGCCAAGCACCCGCCCCAGGTCGGCCCGGTTGATCTCATCGATATGCAATAGGTAAGGACGTGGGCTGGCCTGAGCCTCGGCGATGGCCGCCAGCAGCCAGCCGGACTTGACCCTAAAGCTGAGGGCATCCTGGGCGACATCGGGCGCGATGCCTGATACGAAGGTTTCGTAGGTTACGGCCGGGTGGAACTGTACCGTCTTGCCGCAACCTTCGAAATCCTCGCGGAGGATGGCGTCTGCCATCCGGGTCTTGCCTGTGCCGGGTGGGCCCTGGAGGATCACAAACCGTCGTTCGTGAAGTAGCGAAACCACCCGGGCCCGGTCGACCTTAGGGAACAGCTCCGCCCGGAGGCTGTTGCGCAAAGCCTCTACTTCCGCTTGGGCGGCCTTGAGCGGGACCCACCCCCGCTCCCACGCGTACAAGTCCAGGAAGCCACACACCACGGCCCTGGCGGCAGCCGGATCGGACGGTACTGCAGCGGCGGCGTAAATGTACTGCCCGTAGCGGTCCAAGACTTCCTTGAAGCGCGCGTAGCGGTCGGTCATGATGCGGGGCATGTGGAGGGCGGTGTTGCTGGGGTCCTGTTTGGCCCACATCGGTATGGAGCAGGTCTTGGCCAGGTGGCGGCGGAGCGCCTCAAGGTGGCGTCGGTGTCCGGGCCGCCCGAGGATCTGTTCATCGGGCGAAAGCCCGCGAGTGCCGCACACCAGGGTGAGTAGAGAGGCTGCCGGGTGGCCGTCTCCATCTGGGGGCACCGGAAACCAGATCAGCGACATACCGCCGTACACCCCGCTAGCCGGGCTTTCTTCGTGCAACAGGCCGGCGAAGGCGACATCCGCCGCCAAAGCCACGCGCTTGGCCGAGCTGGAGCGCGCTGCATACCTATGGCCGAAGATACCGTCCAGAGCGGCCTCGATGTCCTTGGCTAAGGAGTCACGACCGACCATGCCCCCGGCTATCAGGGCAACTAGACTGGATACGGGGTCTGGCTTGGCCATACCGGTCTCTCCTGTCTGGCGGAAGTTGGCCCGCCGGCAGCTCTACAGGCCGGGCCGGTGCCTGCTCCGGGATTACCCGCCCCCAGTGTGCATGATGCAGCGGCCGGGTCCTCCGGCGTACCGGCCGTGGCCCCAGTGAAACACAACGTGGCCGGTAGCGGGATATGCCCCGCCTCCGGCGGAGCCCAGGCGCCGGCCCGGTTAGCGGAGATGCCATACCTGGGTAGGTCTGCCGGCAATACTCGCCCCACGTGGCGCACCTTCCTGGTCTGTCGGATTTGGATGGGCGCTGCGGGTAACCAGACGGCCGTTGAGAGCTGCCTTTGCCTGCCTATTCTTGCCCGGACTTCCGTACTCCTGTATACTGGGTGAGGCTCCCGGTCTCACTCGGAATGCCTGCCACCATCACTACCTTACCAAGCCAAGCGAGCGGCGATGCTTGCCTGAGCCCAACGACCCTGACAGCCCAGACGTAAGACTCCTTGCTCCGGAAGGATGCTAGACCAGGAAGGGAAAACGGCAAACATGAAACTGCGGTTCGTCAAGATGAGCCCGGCCGGCAATACGACGGTCTTCGTCCTGGACCCGGTCCCCCTACCCGAGCAGGTGAACATCGCGCTGGCGCTCATGGACCCAGCGGTTCTAGGAGGTGAGCAGGTGGGCTTTGTGACTCTCTGTCCCGCAGGAGGACCACCCGGAACCGGCCTGGGGCAAGACGGGCCTAGCCCGGAGATCGCAGCACTACTCAGGATGATGGGAGGTGAGTTCTGTGGCAACGCCGCGAGAGCGCTAGGGGCCTACCTGGCCTATAAACGTTTCCCGGGGTTGAGCTGGGCCGGCGATGTCGCGCGCGGTCTCATTCAAGTCTCAGGAGCTACGGCTCCCATTGAGTTTGAGGCGCAGGTAGACCGGAACGGGTTGCCCGGGCGGGCGGGATGCAGGTTCCCGGGCCCCTTCCGTGTGCTTTTCTACCAGACACGCGTGGCGCTTGAGGGTGCCTTGGTCTACGAGCGATGTTCAGGTGCCGGTAGTCTCTCACCCACTGGGCCGGACACGACGTCGGGATCCTGCAAAGGCGAAGGATACGAGCTGGTAGAAAGGGCCGGTCCGCCAGAGACGGGGGCCAACCAGAGTACGGAGTTGACAGCCCGGGCCCAAGGTGCCGGGACGCCGGTGCCGGATGCAGCTTGCCGTCGGCAGACCGCCTTTGCCGTCGTCCATATGCCCGGGATCGTCCACATCGTGCTGGCTGCGGACGACTACGCTCCGGCCGAAGAAGTGCTCTTCCGGCTGCGAAGTGTGCTCAGGCTCGAAGGGGCGCCGTGCGTTGGCGTCATGTTCTGCTCGGGCCTGGGGCCGGGTTGCGAGCGCGAGGATAGGCACGGTGACCTAGTGGTGCCGCTGGTGCACGTACCTGCCACGGATACCACTGTGTGGGAGTCCAGCTGTGCCTCGGGCGCCGTCGCGGTGGCGCTGGCGCGGGCGGCCGCATGCGGGCGTCCCGGCCGTTTTATGTCAAAGCAACCCGGTGGCAATTTGGATACAACTGTCGACTGGGATGTGTGGCAGTCCGGCCAGGGGGTGAGGGTGCGTCTTGAGGGGGAGGTGCGGCTAGTGGCGGAAGGTGAAGTACTTCTGTGATGGGATCTCCAGGGTCGCGTTCCCGACACTGTCCATGCCACAGGAAGACTCTACAT
>DMHJ01000196.1 GCA_003449495.1 Clostridiales bacterium UBA8153 | reverse complement strand
TGTTCCTTTGGTTTGCCGCCGTCTTCCTCTGCGGCCGGCAGCTGCTCGCGCCCGGCCCGGCACTGTTAGGTGCCTGGGCGCGCTTGGAGCAGATCCGTCCTTCGGCCCGGCCGGCCCTCACCGCCGAACAACAGGAGCTGGCCACGCCCCTTTCCGAGCGCCTGTTAACCCCCCTTTTCCGCGCCGTGGGCGAACGGCTCTACCGTTTGACGCCCCAAGGGCTGCGCGGGCATTTCTCCGCACGCCTGGTGCGGGCCGGCCAGCGGGGGCAGGTGGTGAGGTTCATGGGGCTGGTGGGCCTCTGCGCGGCGGCGGGTCCTTTGCTGCTGTTGGTGGGGGGCGTGCCGCTGGCCGCCGCCTTCTGGCCGGGAGTGGCCCTGGCCGCCACCGGAGCTGCGCTACCCAACTTCTGGCTCAGCCGGCGCATCCGCCACCGGGCGGCCGCGCTCCGGCGCCACCTTCCCGATGTGCTCGACCTTTTGTGCGTGTCCGTCGAAGCCGGGTTGGCGTTCGATGGGGCGATACAGAAAGTGGCAGAGAAATTCAAGGGCCCGCTAAGCGTCGAGTTCGACGCCTACCTCCGCGAGATCAGGCTGGGCAGGACCCGGGCCGACGCTCTGCGCGGCTTGGCCAAGCGGTCGGAGCTGCCCGAACTGCGCAGCTTCATTTCTGCCATCATCCAAGCCGACCAGCTGGGCACGCCGATGGCCGGCGTGCTGCGGGTGCAGGCGAGCCAGATCCGGGTGGCGCGGCGCCAACGCATCGAGGAGGAGGCCATGAAAATCCCCATCAAACTCCTGTTTCCCATGATCATCTTCGTCTTCCCGGCCATCTTCGCAGTACTCCTGGGGCCGGCGGTCATCAGCTATCTGGAAGTGCTGATGCCATGAGCTGGTGTCACGTGGTCAATCTGACCACCGGCGCCTCGCTGGCCCGGGCCCGTCTGGCCGGTAGCTTTGTCCGGCGGCTACTGGGCCTCTTAGGGCGGCGCAGCCTGGATCCTGGAGAAGGACTGCTGCTGGGTCCCACCCGGGGCGTCCATACCTTGGGCATGAGGTTTGCCGTGGATGCGGTGTATCTCGATGCCCAAGGCTGCGTGTTGACCGTAGTCACGCTGCCTCCGGGCCGTCTGGGACCGTTGGTGCCCTCCTGCCGCTGGGTGCTGGAGCTGGCAGCAGGAGGCGCCGGTGCCACCTGTGCCGGACACCAGATCGTGGTGTATCCCGTGTAGGGCCCCTTGGGGTAAACCCGGGTCAAAACGCCCCCGCGGCCCGCCCGGCCTCCCGGCAGGCCTCAACGGTCTGTTCCAGGTCCTCCCGGGTATGGGTGGCCATGATGCTGAGTCTGACCCGGGAGAGCTTGCGGGACACGGCCGGGTAGAAGACCGGATTGACGTAGATGCCCAGTTCGTGCAGGATCCGGCCCATTTCCTTGACTTTGACGTCGTCACCCAGGATCAGCGGGAAGATGGCGGTTTGGGAGTTCCCCAAGTCGAAGCCGGCTGCGGTGAGTTTCTCCCGCATGTACCGGATGTTGGTCCACAGCCTCTGTCTCAGCCCGGGTTCGGTAGCGATGACGTCCAGGGCGGCCAGGACCGAGGCGGCCACGGTGGGCGGGAGGGCCGTCGAGAACATGTACGAGCGTGCGTAAAACCGGACATACTCCACTACCTCGGCGGTGGAGGCCACGAATCCTCCCACGCCTCCCAGCCCCTTGCTGAGGGTGCCCGCGACGATGTCCACCTGGCCTTCGACGCCATGGTGTTCGGGGGTGCCGCGCCCCTGGGCGCCGATGACCCCGGTGGCGTGGGCCTCATCGATCATGAGCCGGGCCCCGTGCCTGCGGCACACCGATATGAGTTCAGGTAACGGGGCGATATCCCCATCCATGCTGAACACGCCGTCGACTACCACCAGCTTGCCATGATATTCCCCTCCGGCGCGGGAGAGCAGACCATCCAGGGCCTTGGTGTTATTGTGAGGAAAGGCTTTGACCGTCGCGCCGGACAGCCGGCAGCCATCGATGATGCTAGCGTGGTTGAGTATGTCGTTTACCACCAGGTCGCCGGCCCGGGCCAGGGCGGAGACGCACCCCACATTCGATGCATAGCCGGTGGCGAAGACCACGGCGGCCTCGCAGCCTTTGAGCTCGGCCAGCCTCGCTTCTAACTGGCGGTGCAGGGCGAGGGTGCCGGCCAGTAGCGGCACGCTACCGGCCCCGGCCCCGAACTCGCGAATGGCGTCCAGGCCGGCCTGGATCACCCGGGGATGGGTGGTAAGGCCGAGGTAGTTGTTGGAGGCCATCATGATCATCTCGCGCTCCCGGCCGGTGCCCTCGTCCCGCACCAGCACCCGGTTTGCCGAGGCCGCCACCAGGGTGCGCCGGTAGAGATAGTGCCCTCTCTCCTGGTTGGCACGGACAAAGGGCATAAAAGCCCTGGTCTTGGCGAATATATCCGGATCCTGCAGCTCGAAGAAATCTGCCAGGCTGGTCTCCCTTGCCGGTCTCCTGGTCTTGATGGTGTGAGCAGTAGCGCCCATGGGTTTCCTCCCCCGGCCAGAACCGTCTGTGCACAATAGTGTGCTCAGTTGGCCCTATTCTACCCAGGGGCGGGCTTTTCCTTCAGCTGTGGGAACGAACCGTGCGGGATGCGGGCAGCGCTGATCTGTTGATGACGGGGAAGGTGACCGACCGTGGTCTGCCCGCGGCGAACCGGCCCATGGCCGCACCGGCCTGCGGGCCAGGCTGGCATGCCTGGGGGTATCCGGGAGTCCAGCCCAACGGACGCGGCGGCATACCGGTAGCGCGCCCCGGCACTCCAGACCCCTACACCACGATGCGTTTCCAGCCGCCACTGCGGAAACGGGTCAGCATGGACAATCCTCTTACCCACAGATCCACGCTCATGGCGATCCAGGCGCCCACCAGGCCCCAGTCTAGCCATACTACCAAGAGGTAGGTCACGGGCAAGCGTACCAGCCAGATGCCGAACATGGTGATGGCCAGCGTCCACCTGGTATCGCCGGCGCCGCGCAGGGCTCCGGCCGTTACCATGGTGAGGGCCAGACCAGGCTGGGCCAGCCCGACGATACGGAGGACCGATGCTCCCAGGGCCACCACTTCAGCGTCATCGATGAAGAAGCGGCAGATGGCCTCCGGCCAGAGCACGAAGGCTATGCCCATGGTGCCCATGACCAGGCCGGCTACCCGGAAGGTCTGGTAGGCGCTGGCTTCGGCGAACTTGGGCTTGCCCGCGCCTAACCCCTGGCCGACCAGAGTAGTGGCGGCCACGCCGAAACCCATGCCGGGGCTAAAGGACAACGACTCCGCTTGGAGGGCCAAGCGATGCGCCGCGACGGCGGCGGTACCCAGCGAGGCTACAATGCGGAAGTAGCTCATCTGGCCCAGGCGCATCACCAGCTGCTCCAGGGTAGCAGGGAGGCCTACTTGCAGGATGCGGCGGATGACGGTCAGGTCGGCACCTGCGGCCCAAGGCCGGTGCAGGCGCAGGCGGCTGCCACCGCTCACCAGGACGGTAAGGGCCACCGCCACTCCCAACCAGCGGGCCAAGATAGCGGAAATGGCTGCTCCCACCACGCCGAAAGCGGGCAGACCCAGTCTCCCGAAGATCAGGACATAACTGAACACTAGGTGGGTGGCGTTCATGCCCAGGGTAATGTACAATGGGGTGCGGGTATCCCCCGCCCCGCGCATGCTGGCGTTGCAGACCATGAGCGCGCCCATGGCCGGCACGGACAACACCACCGTGCTCAGGTAGGCACCGGCCAGGGGCAACGTTTCCGCGGTGGCTCCCAGGAGGGCCACGCCGGGCAGGGCCAGCCGGCGCCCGGCCAGTGCCAGCAGGCCGCCTACGGCAGTGACCACCAGCAGGGCCTGACCGGCGGCAGCAGCTGCTTCCTGTTCCCTGCGGGCACCCCAAGCCCGGGCGACTACCGCGGTGGTACCGATGTTGAACGCGGCAAAGGCCACGATGCAGAGTTGCATGAGCTGGTCGCTAATGCCGACGGCGGCCACGGCAGCGCGGCCCAGCGAGGCGACGAGCCTGGTATCGATGATGCCCAGTGCCATGTGGCAGATCTGCTCCACCACTGCCGGCATGGCCAGGGAGAATATGCGGCGGTTCAGGGGACCGAAGCGGATCCATCGGCGGAGGCGAGGCCGGGCCGTGGCTGAAGGCAAGTGATCACCCTCCCCGCCCATGGTATGCGGGGACAAGTATTATGTCAAGGCGTACTCCGGATTAGTGAGGTGATGGGTTGAACGAAATCTTTCAGAACCGCATCCTATGGGCCAGTGGCTTGGCCTGGACCCTGGCCCAGTTCACCAAGTTCGTGGTGGTGCTGGTGGTGAACGGGCGCGTCGACCTTACCCGCCTGGTGGGAGCCGGCGGCATGCCCAGCTCCCACACGGCCTTTGTCTCTGCTCTGAGTCTCTCCACCGGCCTTGAGGTCGGTTTCCACCATCCCCTGTTTGCCGTGGCCTTGGTTTTTGCTTCCATTGTGATGTACGACGCCACCGGCGTCCGTCAGGCGGTGGGACGGCAGGCGGAAGTCCTCAACCAAATCGTAGACGACCTCTACCACGCTGCCGGCATCCGCCCGGAGCGACTCCGCGAGCTCTTGGGGCACACGCCCATCGAGGTGGTGGTCGGCGCCTTGCTGGGCATCACCACCGCCTTGGCGTTCTCTTAGGTACGCCCAGGGAGGAATGGATCACCGGGGCCCGTAAGTGACAGCCCACCCGTGATGCCGGGGCCGGTGGCTTACGGTTATCCGGCTTGCGAGGTGGAACCGGCGCTCTCAGTAGCGGCCGGGCCGGCACGCTTTGAGATGTCCACATAGCAGGGTTGTGGGCTGGGTACGACCATACTCCGCCAGGGTTGCCGCCCATTCTCGGCCGGCAGCTTCGAGGTGCTACGCCATTACTGTCCGGGGCCGCCGTTCAGGACGTAGATAGACGCTGCTTTGCCGCGGTTCCGGGTCTCGCCTTGGCCGGCCCGGCCATCATGGGCCGGTCCCGGCCGGCCGGTCCGGAGGCTCGCCCTCGGGGCAGCCCCGCACCGCTATACTGCCCGTGCCGAGAAGGACCGGCAAGCCCGGGACCGGTCAGTTCCTGCAACCTATCGGAGAGCGCGTCGATTAGCTCGAAGAGCGCGTCGGCCTCCCCGGCGAAATTGGCCAGGGCGGTACTGAACCAGTTCTGAGCGGCCAAGTCGGCGGTGGTGGCCGAGTTCTCCTGGGTTACCGCAGCGGCCCGGGTGATGGCCTCAAACAAAGCAGCGATGTGGCCGGAGCTGTCTTTTGACTTCGTGGTCATGGAAGCAGCCATACTGTGGGTCTGGTTGGCCATGCGCTCAATGGCGGCCAGGGCGTGACCGGCCCGGGCTGCCAGCTGGCTGCCTTCTTCGGTGGCCTGGGTACAGTGCTCCATGAGCTTAACCGCGCCACCAATGGACTGGGAGATGGTGCTGATGATGGCCTCAATTTGCTTAGTGGAACGGTTGGAGGTCTCCGCTAGGCGTCTTACTTCATCGGCTACTACGGCGAACCCACGTCCGTGTTCCCCGGCCCGGGCGGCTTCGATGGCTGCGTTGAGTGCCAGGAGGTTGGTCTGGTTGGCGATGTCCGAGATCACGGCCAAGATGCCGCTGATCTGAGCGGATTTCTGCCCCAGGGCGCCGATTTCGTCACTCGACCGGTAGACGGCCTTGCGCACATTCTCCATGGCGGTAGCCACTTCCGTCACTGCCTGTCGTCCTTCGCCCACCGCCGCCAGGCTGGATTGGGCAGCTTGGCTCAACCCCTGAGCTTCATCCACCGCTGCCGAGGTGAACTGGGAGAGGTTGGCCGCCAGCTGGGAGGTGCTGCCAAGATCGGCGGCCTGGCTGGCGGCGCCTGCGGCGATTTGTTCAAGCGCCACATTTACCCGCCCCACCATAGAGAGGATGGTGGCGATGTCCTCCCGCATAGCCTGTCTGCCCTGGTGGGCAGACTCCAGGGTGGCTAGCGCCGGGCCCAAACAAGACTCCATTCTCTCCCCCTCGGCCTGTACCTGCTGGCGGAGAGCCATGATCCCGGACTCAGCCTCCTGGAGTGTGGTGCCGGTTGCCTGTAAGTTGGCCCGCAGCTCCGACAGCTCCTCCTGCACCCGGGCACCCTGGCGCCGGGCGGAAATCCAAGCGGCCACGGCTAGGCCGGTGGCCAGCGCGGCGGCTACAGCCGCGCCAGGAGCCCAGAAAAGCGCCAGGAAAGCAGTGGCAGCACACATCGCCAAGGCGGCCGGCAGCCATGGCCCGGACACTGCTTTGGTGGTATTCATTGCACTGCCCCCCTGACGTTCCTCTCTCTATTATCGGAAGGCGGGGCCGTTTCGGAAAGGCCGGAAACCTCCGGGGGTGCGAAAGGGAAGAGGGCTTTGCGCCCTCTTCCCTGGAGTCTGCTCCGTACTCTCGTTACCTTCTGGCCATCTCTAAGGCCCGTTCGGCAGCCTGTATCCAGCGCCGCGCAGAACCGGTGGCACCGGTTACCGTATCCACCGTGGGCCTCCCCCTGGCCACCATGTCTGCGGCCATGTTCACCCGGGCGGTGTGCCAGGGCTCATGGGGGTAGCGCCTATCGCCATCGATAGCCTTTCTGGTGAAGACGACCCGGCCCTTGGCATCGGTGACCGCATGGCCTGCTTCGTCCCGGCGCGGCGTGGTCTCGTGAAGCACCACCTGGGTGATGCGGTCATTTTGCAGGGTGACCCAGGCAATCCCCCATCCCCGTTCGGTGACGTCAGAAATGGCCATAAAGGTCCCATTGAAGTACCTGCCGGCGGCCCTGGGCCGGTTCAGGGCCTTCTCCAGGGCCAGCTGCACGGCCTGTATGGCCTTATTGCTGGTGCTGGTGGCACCGGTAAAGACGTCCACATTGGCGGTATTCCTGCGCACGAACTCCCGCTGCAAGTGGGCAATGGCCTGCCCGGTCTGGGGATGCACGTAGATCTCCAGGTCCTTCTCCAAGCCGACCCCGTCATACTCCTTGAGCTCGACGGCGGCGATCCTGTCCCTGGCTATAGTGACCCGGGCCCACACATAGCCCCGGTCATTGGCCGGAGAGTACGCTTCAAAGACCCCATCCCGGTAAGTACGCGGCCAAAACACTACGACCGCAATGGCTACGACGGCCACCAACGCCACTACGGTTGCCAAGCGCTTCATCTGATTCGACCTCCTCGTGGTTCTCAGGATTGTGAAGTAATGGGCTTTGATTACTACTATTAGTTATGATATCACGGCGTGAGAGCAGTGTCCATCACTTTCGGAACGATTATCATTAGCAGTTCAGCTAAAGCAGCTTAATAGAACTTATTTGATATCAAATGCGATGACGGCCTTGTCGGGAAGAGTTGCCAGGTAAGCGGCATCTGCGATGTGCCCGTTTTCCGCCCCAGAACTTGGCCACCGGGCTGAGATGGGACGTTAGACGCCTAAGCACGAAAATGCCCGGTCCGGTGGCCAGCCGCCTGCGTAGCGCCTGCCCCACCGGGCAGATCTGCGCCCCCGGACAGGCGTGCCCGTAAGAATGGGCGGGACAACGGTATCTCCAGCTGTTACGGTCCCCTTCAAACCCGCCGTGGGCCTGGGTGCGCAGTGCCGCTGCCGTCCTGCTGCTGGGTAACAGGCGTCCGCCGACGTCGACACAAACTTTTTTCCAGGCCGTGAACACCCTCACTCACCTGTGCGGACTCCACACCGCAACCACCGGGAGCACCGCGATCTGCGCACCCGGTGCTACGGGCGATGAGTGGAAGTGCTATAATTGGGGTGGAGGTGATTCTAAGGGTGACCGGCGCAATGGTAAGGCTCTTGGGGTTTGCCGTTCCCGGGGAGCGTGACGGGATGCCCATCGGCGATGTCCTCCGTCGCGACTACGGACTATCCCGTACCCTCATGACCCGCATTCGCCAGGAGGGTCGTATCACCATCAACGGTGATGAGGTGATGGCCTGGACACTTGCGGTAGGCGGGGACCAGGTGGAAGTTTGGCTGCCGGAGAGCCCGTCTCCGGGGGTGATTCCTGAAGCCATTCCCATTGATGTAGTCTATGAAGACGATGACGTCCTGGTGCTCAATAAGCCGCCCGGGCTGGTGGTCCATCCCACCAAAGGCTACCCCCGGGGCACGCTGGCCAACGCCGTCGCCCACTACTGGAAGGAAAAGGGCATGGCGATGACCGTCCGTCCCGTACATCGTTTGGACCGGGATACCTCGGGTGTCATCCTGTTTGCGAAAAACGCCTATGCCGACCAACACCTGTCCGAACAGCTGACCACCGGTAAAATGAAGCGTCGCTACTGGGCCCTGGCTCAAGGGGTAGTGCGGCCCCCACAAGGCACTATAGAGCTGCGCATAGGCGTGGCCGGCGATACCGACCTACGTGAGGTTTCTCCCCAGGGGCAGGTGGCCATCACCCGCTACCGCACTCTGGAGACTTGGGACAGTCACTGTCTGGTGGAAGTGGAGCTGCTAACCGGGAGGACGCACCAGATCCGGGCTCACTTTTCCCATCTGGGTCACCCTCTGGTGGCCGATGGGCAGTACGGTGCAGTGGCTAGCCCACTGATGGGGCGCACCGGGCTCCACGCCAAGGAGCTGTCCTTCTTCCATCCCACCAAACGGGTGCGGGTGACTCTGACTACAGATCTACCTGCTGACTTCCAGGCCGCTGTGGCGAAACTGCGTGCCCAGCCTATTTAGGGCCGGCCTGGCGCACAGTCTAACAGGCGGCTCCTGATCGGGTGGTGACCGCCGTGCCGGTGTGGTGGAGATCGGTTGCCTTGATGCGGTCAGTGCACCGACACCGGGAGTTAGTGGAACGAAGCGGGCAGTGCCGCTGCTTCCTCTGCTTGGCTTGGTCCCCCCAAGAGCTAGGGGAATGGACAGGTGCACATCAGAAGACAATGGACCAGAGGCCGGAGTCACCGCCCGGTGCCCCAGGTGCCGTGTTTCCCGATGATGTGCCCGGCATTCCCCTCACTGTGGAGCTTGTGTCTACCGTGAAACACAACTGGTTTCGACGCTCAGCCATAGACCGGTGGCCGGGGTTGCCCGTCGCAGCGCGCGGTAGAGAGGCGCCTTGGGGCGCGCTCAAGGCCGGGCCGCCCGGCGGCAACGAAGTCCGGGGTGCTGCCACCGCCGAGTGTACGGCGTAGCTATCATGCTGGTGTAGCGCTATTGATGAGGGGGCTGGTAACTTGGTCATTTATGTGGACGGCAGGTTTGTGCCTAAGGCCGAGGCCCGGGTGTCCGTTTTCGATCACGGCTTCCTTTACGGCGACGGGATCTTCGAGGGACTGCGGAGTTATGGCGGACGGGTGTTCAAGCTGGCCGCCCATGTGGAAAGGCTCTACCACTCGGCCAAGGCCATCCTGCTGCAGGTTCCCATGGTCCCGGCCAGCATGGAGCAAGCCATCCTGGAGACCTGCCGCCGTAACCAGCTACAGGATGGGTACATCCGGGTCGTGGTATCCCGGGGTGAAGGCGACCTCGGTCTCGACCCCCGGAAGTGCCCGAAGCCGACGGTGGTCATTATTGCCGGCGGCATCAGTCTGTTCCCGCCCGAGCTATACTCGACCGGACTGAAAGTCATTACCGTGCCGACCCGCCGCAACATTAGCGAAGGCGTCAACCCGCGGATCAAGTCCCTAAACTACTTGAACAACATTATGGCCAAGCTAGAGGCCAACCTGGCCGGGTACAGCGAGGTGCTCATGCTCAACCATGAGGGCTATGTCGTAGAGGGAACGGCCGACAATGTCTTCCTGGTAGATGCCAAGGGTAACCTCATTACGCCGCCACTACATGCCGGCATCTTGGAGGGCATCACCCGTAACACCATCATGGAACTGGCCGGCGGTATGGGCATGCGCGTGGAGGAGAAGCTGTTCACCCGTTATGATGTCTACGTGGCCCGGGAGTGCTTTCTTACCGGGACGGCCGCGGAAGTCATTCCCGTCATTGAAGTGGACGGCAGGATGGTCGGTGATGGTCGGCCCGGCCCGGTGACCCGTTCGCTTATGGAGGGTTACGGCCGGCTGGCTCAACGCGAGGGGACGCCCATCTACTGAGAGCGGTTGTGTAATGGCGCCGGTTGGGCCGTAGGTGAGGACGGCTGGAGTCCCGGCCGCGCTGTGAGCCGGGCGAACCTGCTTCGCGGGGCGGCTGCCGGGCATTCTATTGCCGGATGGTAGCGACCCCGCCAAGCATGGAGGCAGTGGCCACGCACAGGACCGCACCCCAGATAAAGGTCTGGTGACCCCCAGCTGGTCCCGCAGCACCCCCGCTACCAGGCCTCCGGTAGGGCCGTCAAGCCGGATAGGCCGTGACCCACCAGACCAGCACTTGCCAGAACCTTCCCGGTCAGGGCACCGGCGGCGCGATGAAAACCGAAGGCCACACCAAGTCCCTGCCGGCAGCGGTGATGATGGCATCGCGGGGTGCCGAGCGGAGGCCCTTACCCAGTCGTTCAAGGGGGCGGAGCAGAAGGACCGGTTGCCGGTGGAAAGAGGCACCTGCCCAGGGCCGATAGCCCACAGCCGGCCAGGACCGGAGGTTGCTTGCGGCCGAGGCGTTCTGCGGCGTACCCGGCGAAGACTCTCGGCAGGTCGGCAACGGTGCCGCCCAGCCCGTTTACCAGGCCGGCGGCGGCTCCGGTGGCTCCCGGCGCCGCCAGATCCAGCGGAAGCAGGCGCAGGATCGTCTCGCCGGACAAGTCGGCAAAAAACTTACCAGGCTAAGTGACCATAGGCCCCGGTGCAGCCGGAACAGGTCGATTCACCTGCTTAATGACATCATGCGTCAGCGGTGGAGCGTCGCTACGCAACCGCGGGTATTCAACTCACCCTGGGCGCGGGACGGACCGGACCGGGGCAGAACCCCGGCCGGGCAGTAGCGGTGGGCCAGCCGGTGGCGTGAGCCGGCACCTTCAAGGAAGCACTCCGGCCGAAGCACCGCGATCCTGCCGTGATGCGTGCATTGACACTGTCCGAGCGGTGTTGTATAGTAGCGCAAAGCCCTTTGAACCATAGATAGTCTCTTATCACGAGTGGCAGAGGGACTGGCCCGATGAAGCCCGGCAACCCGGCCTGTGCGCGCCTGCGCCCAGGGGAAGGTGCCAATTCCTGCAGGACCACGGGTCCTGAGAGATAAGAGGGAGGACGAACCGCCGTGCCCCTTCTTATCCAAATGAGAAGGGGCTTGCAGTTTAAGTGCCGGCTTTTGCGGCCCAAGGAGGAACAGCTATGGACAGCAGGCAGTGGCGGTTCGACACGCTGGCGGTGCACGCCGGGCAGACTCCCGATGCCACCACGGGATCCCGGGCCGTGCCCATCTACCAGACCACGTCCTACGTGTTCCAGGATTGTGATCACGCGGCCTCGCTTTTTTCCCTGAAAGAAGCGGGGCACATCTACACCCGCATCATGAACCCTACCACCGGCGTCTTGGAACAGCGCGTAGCCGCCCTGGAAGGAGGAAGCGGAGCCCTGGCCGTGGCCTCGGGCCAGGCCGCCATGGTCTTGGCCCTGGCCAACCTGGCCGGTGCGGGACAAGAGGTGGTAAGTTCCACCAGTCTCTACGGTGGTACGTACAACCTGTTCTCGTCCATGCTGCCCAGGTGGGGCATCAAGGTGAAGCTGGTAGATCCGGCGGACCCGGGTAACTTCCAGAATGCCGTCACCCGGCGCACTCGCGCCTTTTACGTGGAGACCATTGGCAATCCCAAAATGGATGTACCTGACCTGGAGCGACTGGCGGAGTTGGCCCATGAGGCCGGAGTACCGCTCATCGTCGACAACACCCTGGCCACCCCCTACCTGTGCCGACCTTTTGACCACGGAGCGGACATCGTGGTCCATTCCGCCACCAAGTTCATCGGCGGGCATGGCACGGCCATCGGCGGCCTTATCGTGGATGCGGGCCGGTTCGACTGGGGGAACGGCAAGTTCCCGGAGCTCACCGAACCAGACCCCACTTATAGCGGCGTCCGCTACACCGAGGCCTTCGGGCCGCTCGCCTACATCACCAAAGCCCGGGTCCAGCTGTTGCGGGACTTAGGTCCGTGCCTCAGCCCGTTCAATGCCTTCCTGTTCCTTCAGGGACTGGAGACGCTGCCCCTGCGCATGCGCCGGCACTGTGACAACGCTGCGGCCATCGCCGGTTCGCTGGCGGCCGACCCGCGCGTGGAGTGGGTGAGCTATCCTGGTCTTGGACCTCATCCCAGGGCGGCTTTGGCCGCCAAGTATCTTCCTCGGGGAGCCGGGGCGGTCCTGGCTTTCGGCATCCGGGGCGGGCAGGAGGCCGGGATCAGGTTTATCCACAGCCTGAGGCTATTTTCACACCTGGCCAACGTGGGCGACGCCAAGTCCCTGGTGATCCACCCGGCCAGTACCACCCACCAGCAATTGACACCGGAACAAAGGAAGGCGGCCGGGGTGGATGACGGGCTGGTGCGGCTGTCGGTGGGCATCGAAGATGTCGCGGACCTCTTGGAAGACCTGGATCAGGCCCTCGGCGTCGCCGTTGATGGGAGGTGAGCCCCGTGGAGGTCTCCGTCAATGCGTGTACTTCCGCCGGTCCCGCCCGGCCCAGCCTGCCGCATACGCAGTTTCTGGTCCTGGATGCCCTGCCCTTGGAAAGCGGAGCACGTCTTGAGCAAGTGACCGTGGCCTATGAGACCTACGGGAGACTCAACGCCGGGCGCGACAACGCCGTTCTGGTGTGCCACGCCCTGACTGGCAGTGCCCACTTATCCCGGCATCATTCCGGGGAGTCGCACCCGGGTTGGTGGGAAGCCATGGTAGGTCCGGATCGGGCCCTGGACACCCAGGAGTTCTTCATCTTCTGCAGTAACGTGCTGGGAGGGTGCTATGGCACTACCGGACCCACTTCCCTCGAGCCGGGCAGCGGCCATCCCTACGGCCGGCGCTTTCCAACCGTCACTATTAGGGACATGGTGCGGGCCCAACGACGGCTAGTCGAGCACTTAGGCATCCGGCGGCTGCATACGGTGATCGGTGGTTCCATGGGCGGCATGCAGGTGCTAGAGTGGGCCATCATGTGCCCGGAGCTGGTTGCTTCCATCATACCCATATCCGCCTGCGGCCGGTTGTCAGCCCAGGGGATCGCCTTCAACTTCGTGCAGCGGATGGCCATCACCCAGGACCCGGCTTGGCGTGACGGTGACTATCACGGCACGGCGGGTCCGCAAGCGGGCCTGGCCTTGGCCAGGATGATCGGCACCATCACGTACAAGAGCGACCAGTGCTGGAATGAGCGATTCGCCAGGAAAAGCTGCCCGGAGGGTTCCTTTGCCATTGAGGAATACCTGACCCGTCACGGCCAGAAGCTCATTGCCCGGTTCGATGCCAACACCTACCTGTATCTGAGCAAGGCCATGGACCTCCACGACGTGAGCTCCGGGAGGGGAGAGTATGAAGAGGCCATCCAGGTCATCCGCTGTCCGGCGTTGTGCGTGGGCATATCCTCGGACTTTCTGTTTCCCGTCTATCAACAGCGGGAACTGGTCCGGCTGTTGCGCCGGGCGAAGCGTCCCGCCTTCTACGCCGAGATCGCGTCTAACCTGGGGCATGATGGATTCCTGGTAGAGACCGCCAAACTGGCCCCCTTGGTCAGAGCCTTCTTGAGCGGCCTGGCACCGGGCGGCCGCCTGGGCTGGGGCAGTGGGCATTATGACTCGCGCTAGCGTGGAACCCTTGGGTCTGTTGCGGCGGGAAGCCGGGCGGCCGGCCTGCTTCCCCGGAGTTGGAGCGGGTGTTCGGGGACCGGGCCGCGAAGGTGGCCGTGCTCAAGGCCCGGCACGGCCTGGTCCCGGTTCAACGGTCGTGGCGGTAAGCCTGACGGTACCGGGTGGGTAGTGGCGACCAACCCGGTGGAGTAGGTCCCGGCAGAACTCA
>DMHJ01000163.1:8742-22265 GCA_003449495.1 Clostridiales bacterium UBA8153 | reverse complement strand
GGCGGCATGAGGGTCTACTGGGCTTCTTACACACTCACTCTTTTGCCCTCGACATCAATACGATCGTCTCAACGTGCGGGGTCATGGGGAACATGTCCACGGGTTGAACCTCCCAGACCCGGTACCCCAACCCGCATAGCCGGGCCAGATCCCGGGCCAACGTCGCCGGGTAGCAGGAAACATAGACCAGTCTCGCGGGGGAAAGACGCGCGCAGGCCTGTAACACCTCTGGTGCGCACCCGGCCCGGGGCGGGTCCAGTACCACCACGTCTGCCCGCAGGCCACGGCCCGCCAGTTGCGGAAGTACTCGTTCCGCCCGGCCGGTGATGAACTCCGCGTTATCGATGCCGTTGAGCCCGGCGTTGACCCGGGCATCGGCCACGGCCGCGCCCACCTCATCGATGCCCACCACCGCCCCGGCCTGGTTGGCCAAAAACAGGGCGATGGTCCCCACACCGGAGTATACATCGACCACCGTCTCGGACCCGGTCAGGCCGGCATACTGGAGGACGACACGGTACAGGTTCACCGCTTGCTCGGGATTGACCTGATAAAAAGAAAGCGGTGACACCCGGAAGCGTAGCCTCCCCAGGACATCATCGCCCATGATGTCATCAACGTGGCCTTTGCCCGCCAGGATGCGGGTCTCATTCCCCAAGACGATATTGGTGGGTTCGGCGTTGACGTTCTGGATCACGCTCACCAGCCCCGGTACTTGCGAAAGCAGGCCCTCGCCGAACTGCGAGCCTGCGGGGAAGCTCCGGGTTCCGGTTACCAGGATGGCCATGCCCTCACCGGTACCCACGCCCACCCGGGTCACCAAGTGGCGCACCAGTCCGCGCCGGGTCTGCTCCCGGTACACGCTGAGGCCCATGGCGGCGATGAGCTCCCGCGCCTGCCGGAGGATGAGGTTGTTGAGCGGATGCTGGACCGGGCACTCGGCGGTGTCGACAATGCGGTGGGTTCCCGGGGCAAAACAGCCGGCTATTACCCGGCTTCCTGCCTTCCCCAAGGGAAAACTTGACTTATTGCGGTAGCCCCAAAGCCGGGGGGACGGTAGGGCAGGATGGACCACCAATCCTTCCAGCTGCCCGATGCGCCGCAAGGCTTCGTGCACTTGCGCCCGTTTCCACTCTAACTGCGCCGGGTAGCTGAAGTTCTGAAAGGTACAACCTCCGCAAGCCGAAAACACGCTGCAGCGGGGCTCCGCCCGCCAGGGGGAAGGCTGCACCAGGCGAGAGATCTCGCCCACCGAGTAGTTGGAGCGGCGTTCGGTAATGCGCAGTTCCACCAGGTCGCCGGGTACGGCTCCCGGCACGAACACCACCCGGCCGTCCATCCGCACGACGCCCTGGCCGCGATGGGTGAGCCCGGTGACCTCTAGCCCGGACCCAGCGCTACTCATCCAAGTCCTCACCGATGATCTTGATCTCAGGCTCCAGCATGATCCCGCTACGGGCGTATACTGCCGCCTGGACTTCCGCCATCAAGGCGAGCACATCTTGGGACGTAGCGTTCCCGGTATTGACGATGAAGCCGGCATGCAGCGGTGAGACCTGGGCGCCTCCCCTCCGGCGTCCCTTGCATCCTGCCGCTTCGATGAGATGGGACGCATAGTGCCCGGGGGGCCGTTTGAAGACGCTTCCCGCACTAGGCAATCCCACCGGCTGCTTGGCCCTTCTCTTGGCGTCCAACTCGGCCATGATCGCCCCCAGGGCGACCGGGTCCCCGGGTCTCAGCTCGCATTTCGCCTCCAGGACCACCGCCATCCCCTGCTGCAGGGAACTCCAGCGGTAGCCGAATTCCAGCTCGTGCCGGTCCAGCCGGCATGGCGCTTGACCTGCTCCGACCACGGTCACCGAGGCCACCACATCGCTGAACTGCCCGTGGTAGGCACCGGCATTCATGACTACGGCCCCACCTACGCTGCCGGGTATGCCGCAGGCAAATTCCAGCCCAGCCAAACCCCGGTTGCCGGCGGCCCGGGCCAGGGCACCCAATGGAGCTCCGGCCCCGGCCGTCGCCGTATTCCCGTCAAACCGGTAGGTACCCAGCTCTCCTCCCAAGGTGAGCACCACCCCCCGGACGCCGCCATCCCTCACCAGGACATTGGTGCCGCGACCCAGGAGCATCCACGGTACCCGCTCCCCGGCGCAATAGTCCAGGGCCCGCTCTAAGTCGGCCTGGGTGGTCACGCAGACGAGCAGATCCGCCGGCCCGCCAATCTGAAACGAGGTGTGAGCCACCATCGGTGCAGCAAAGCGGCATTCCGCATGCTCCAGCAGCGTAGCCAAGCGCTCCAGGCTCGCCCGGGACCATGGCTCCCGCAATCCCCTGTCCTCCCTACCCATCCACGCATCACCGCGAAATTCTGCCTCGCCGGGAGCCTCTCCTGCCCGTTACCGCCCCAGCCTCGCCGTTCCCTCCCCTCCCCGACCCGGGATTGACCCGGCCCCGGCAGGAGGAATCGGCGCGTCCAGGGAGGAAATCCCCAGCAGGCCTTAGCCTGATATGAACACAGCCACGGCATTAGCATCCCCGAAGCGTGCCGGTGACCACCCGGGCAGGCTTCCATCATGACCCGGCGGAGGATACCCGCATGCCAGCACAGGACAGCTACCAGCTGCACCGGCGCTACCTGTACCTGCTTACCTTGGCGCTGCGAGAGCTGAGGTCCACCGGCCATGTGATCCTCAGTGCCAACGCCGGCCGCTACGTGCCGCCGGAGCGGATCCGGGGCTACCTGCCCGATGCCTGGGTGAAACTGGGCCCGGACGGTGCCCCGTTCACCGTCATGGTGACGCTGGAACTGGAGAGGCGGCGGACCTTCGATCGCCTGGACGTCCTGGCCGGGAGCGGCCGGGTCATTTTGGTGGTGCCGGTGGACTTGCACCAGGAAGCCAAGAGGCTGGTGCCTTTGATTACCCGCCACCACCTCTCCGTATCCATCTGGCCTTTCGGGAGTCTCGAGGCGCCGGCCGGAAGCGAGCCGCCGGAGCACTAACGGCCACCAGCGGCGTGCAGGATCGGGCACCCACCGTACTCTTCTGCACCCATGTCTTGGGCGTGCCGGCCAAGGTACGCCCTCCCGGAATGGGATGGATCCCCGGTCTCTCCCCAAGACCCGGACGATGCCCAGCTGGTGTTGGCGCTCGCCGGCTGGACCTAAGGAGGAGTGGCGCATGGTGAACTTTGCCGACTTGGATTCCCAGCTATTGGCCCAGCTACTGGAAGATGCGGCCAAGCTGTGGCTGGCTCACGATGGTCTGTGGTTTCAGGCCGTGGAAGCGGCCTTCGGCATGGAAGTCGCCCTCCGCCTGGACGAGGAGGCCATGGAGCGCTTTACCGTCATCGAGGCCCAGCGCATCAAACAGCGCTGGGGCCTCCCCGCCCACGCCGGCCTGGATGGGCTGGCCTTCGCCTTGCAGCGCCGGTTATACGCCCATATCAACCGGCAAGAGCTCAGCCGGCCCGACCGGCGTACTTTGATCTTACGCATGCTGGAATGCCGGGTCCAGACCGCCCGGCAACGTAAGGGTATGGCCCCGTTCCCCTGCCGGACGGTGGGCGTGATCGAGTACCGGGAATTCGCCCGCACCATCGATGCCGGTATCACCACCGCTTGCCTGGCCTGCCCGCCCGAAGGTGGCGCTGACGGGTGCTGGTGCGCCTGGCAGTTTAGCGTGGAATAGGCGGGTCAGCGTTCCCGCAGCCGCTCGGCCAGCCACTGGTTGACCAGCCGGGGATGGGCCCGGCCTTGGGTCTTCCTCATGACCTGGCCCACCAGAAACCCCAAGGCCTTCTCTTTCCCCGCCCGGTAGTCCGCCGCCACCCCGGGATTTTCGGCCAGCACTTGCTCGATGACCGGCGCCAGCTCCGTCCGGTCTCCCAGCTGCTCTAGGCCTTTCGACTGCACCAGCTGGGAGGGGGCCTGGCGGGTGCGGCACATCTCCTCAAACACCGACTTGGCCATGGTGCCGCTGATGCGGCCGGCCTCCACCAAGGCGAGGAGTTCGGCCAGGTGGTCCGGGGTGGTGGGAAACTCCCCGGCCGGAGTACCCTGGGCGTTCAGGTAACGGAGCAGCTCGCCCATGACCCAGTTGGCCGCCGCCTTGGCCCCGGCTCCCGCCCGCACCGTGTCCTCGTAGAAGTCGGCCAACGCCTGAGAGGCGGTGATCACGCCGGCATCGTAGGGGGACAGGCCGTAACTCTCGACCAAGCGCCTCCAGCGCTGCCGGGGGAGCTCGGGCAGAGCCGCCCGCATCCTTTCCACCCAGCCGGGGTCGAACACCATGGGCAACAAGTCCGGATCCGGGAAATAGCGATAATCCTGGGCCTCCTCCTTCTCCCTGAGCGCAATGGAGACCCCCCGCGCCTCGTCCCAGTGGCGAGTCTCCCGCACCACCCGGCCCGCCTCGTCGAGAAGTTGGGCCTGACGCTCGATTTCGTACGCCAAAGCCCGCTGGGCCGACCGGAACGAGCCCAGGTTCTTCAGTTCCACCGGTGTCCCGTAGGTGGTCTGGCCGCAAGGACGCAGGGAGATGTTGCAGTCGACACGCAGGGAGCCTTCCTCCATCTTGCACTCGGACACGGCGGTATACTGGAGGAGGGTCTTGACCTCTTCCAGGAAGACCCGGGCCTCCTCGGGGGAGCGCAGGTCGGCTTCGGAAACGATTTCGATGAGGGGCACACCGGCGCGGTTGTAGTCCACCAGGCTGGACACGGCCTCGGCCACCGTAGCCTGGGCCGGCCCCTCGTGCACGAGCTTGCCGGCGTCATCCTCCAGGTGCACCCTCCGGATGCCCACACGCCGCGTCACCTCCCCCACGACCACCTCCACCAGGCCCCGGGAGGCCACCGGCAGGTCATACTGGGAAATCTGGTAGCCTTTGGGCAAATCGGGGTAGAAATAGTTTTTCCGGTCGAACTTGGAGACGGCCGCCACCCGGCAGTTGAGGGCCAGCGCCGCCTTGACGGCATGCTCCACGGCCTTGGCATTGAGCACGGGCAGGCTGCCCGGCAGTCCCAGGCACACCGGGCAGGTGTTGGCATTGGGCGGGGCACCGAACTCCACCCGGCAGGCACAGAAAAGCTTGGATGCCGTCGCCAGCTCTACGTGGATCTCCAAACCGATGACGGCTTCATATCGCACCGAGCTCACCCCCCGACCGGTAGAGCGGGCCCCGCCGTTCCGGATCCAATGGCCGGCACTGCTCCAAAGCGTGTCCCACGGTGATCAGCGTTTCCTCACCCAGCGGCCTGCCGATTAGCTGCAGGCCAACGGGCAGCCCCTCCCACAGGCCGCAGGGCACTGACATGGCGGGCAGACCCGCCAGGTTCACCGGTATGGTCAGCACGTCCACCGCGTACATGGTGAGAGGGTCGTCCAAGCGGTCGCCTAGGCCAAAGGCTACGGTGGGCGAGGTGGGACACACCAGGGCGTCGAACCGTTCCAGCGCCAGGCTGAAATCGCGCTTGACCAGGGTGCGGACCTTCTGAGCCCGCAGGTAGTAGGCATCGTAGTATCCGGCGCTGAGCACATAAGTGCCCAGCATGATGCGGCGCTTCACTTCGCTGCCGAAGGCCAAGCGACGGGTTTCCCGGTACATGGCACCCAGCTCCTCCTCCCAGGCGCGCGGCCCGTGCCGGATGCCGTCGTAACGGGCCAGGTTAGAGGAGGCCTCGGCCGAAGCGATGATGTAGTAGGCCGAAAGCGCATACTCGCTGTGAGGAAGAGAGCACTCGCCCACCTGGGCCCCCAGCCGCTCCAGGTCGGAGATGGCCTCTTCCACCCGCCTCCTGACCCCCTCCTCCAGCGCCACCGCCAGGTACTCCCGGGGCACTCCCAGCCGGAGGCCGTCCAACCGCCGCCCCAGCGCGGCCCGGTAGTCGGGCACCGGGGCGGCTACCGAGGTGCTGTCCAACGGGTCATGGCCGGCAATGGCGCCCAGCACCAAGGCACTATCTTCCACGGTGCGGGTGATGGTGCCGACCTGATCCAGCGACGACGCGTAAGCCACCAGCCCGTAGCGGGATACCCTCCCGTAAGTGGGCTTGAGCCCCACCAACCCGCAGAAAGCCGCGGGCTGGCGCACGGACCCGCCGGTGTCGGACCCCAAGGCGTAAGCGGCCTGGCCGGCGGCTACGGCTGCCGCGGACCCGCCGCTCGACCCGCCCGGCACCCGTCCCCGCCGCCACGGGTTGGCGGTGGCCCCGTAGGCCGAGGTCTCGGTGGAAGAACCCATGGCAAACTCGTCCAGGTTGGTCTTACCCAACAGCACCATGCCGGCAGCTTGCAGCCGTTCCACGACGGTGGCATCATAGGGCGGCAGAAACCCGGTCAGCATGCGGGAGCCGCAGGTGGTAGCCACTTCGCGCGTGCACAAGTTGTCCTTGATGGCGGCGGGAATCCCGGCTAATACCTTCTCCGCCTTCTCCCCCCAGCCGGCGGAGAGCCGGCGTACCCGCTCCCGGGCCCGGCCGGCATCGTGGGTGATGAAGGCGCGCGTCGCCGGCTCCACTTCCTCGTGACGCGCAAGGTAGGAGGAGAGGAGTTCTTCCAGAGAGAACTCGCCCGCCCGTAGTGCCCGGGAGGCATCCGCCGCGCTCAGCCGGTACAGCTTCCCCGCCAACTTCACCCCTCCTTCCCCATGCGGGGTACCCGGAAGTACCCGTCCGCCTGCTCCGGGGCGTTGGCTACGGCCAACTCCGCTCCCAGGCCCGGCCGGCTCGCATCGGGCCGCGTCACGTTGGCCAGATCCGGGATGACGTGCAAAGTAGGTTCCACGCCATTGACATCCACCTGGGACAAAACGTGCATGTGCGCGAGGATCTGCGCCAGCTGCCGGGTGTACAGCGCGATCTCCTCCGGGGCGAGGGCCAGCCGGGCCAGCTTAGCCACATGCTCCGTTTGCTCGGATGTTATGGACAACGTCAAGCCACCTCATTCCTCTGTGAGCAAGCGCAAGAATTCCGCCTCGGTGATAACCCGCACTGACAGCCGGCGGGCCCGGTCCAGCTTGCTCCCCGCACCCGGCCCGGCCACCACATAACTGGTGGCGGCGGTAACCGCCCCGGCCACCCGGCCGCCCTTGTCCTCTACCCTGCTCTGCGCCTCGACCCGGCTCATCCCCTCCAAGGTGCCGGTGAACACGAAGCTGAGGCCGTCCCAGCTGCCCGCCCGGGCGTCCCTTTCCAGCTCCAACCGCACACCACCCCGGGCCAGCTTGTCCACCAGCTCCTGTGTCTCGGCCCGGGAGAAGAACTCGGTGATGGCTTGGGCGGTGCGGGGTCCCACTTCCGGCACCTCCTGCAGCCGGTCCGGCGAGGCCCGCATCAGCGAGCTCAGGCTGCCAAAATGGGCGGCCAATTGCCCGGCTGCCCGCTGTCCCACCTGCCTGATGCCCAGGGCAAACAACACCCGCGCCAGGCCGGCCTGCCGGCTGACCGCGATGGCCGACAGGAGCTTGCCGGCGGTCTTCTCCCCGGTGCGTTCGCAACCCAAAAGCTGCTCCCTGGTCAGAAAATAGAGGTCGCCCGGGTCTTTGACCAAACCCGACCGGGCCAGCTGCTCAAGCATGGCCGGCCCCATCCCCTCCATGTTCATGGCACCCCGGGAACAGAAGTGGATGAGCCGCTGCAGAAGCTGGGCCGGGCAGTGCGGGTTGACACAGCGGGTGGCCGCTTCTCCAGCCGCCCGCACTGCGGGCCCTTGACAGGCCGGGCAGGATGCGGGCATGGTGAAGACGCGTTCCGAGCCCGTGCGCTCGCCCTTGAGCACGCCGACCACCTCGGGGATGACATCCCCGGCCCTCTGGATGATGACCCGGTCGCCGATGCGTACGTCACGTTCCCTGATGAGGTCTTCGTTGTGGAGACTGGCGCGGCTGACCGTGGAGCCGCCCACGCGCACGGGCTCCAGCTCGGCGGTGGGCGTCAGCACTCCCGTACGTCCCACCTGTACCACGATGTCCAACACCCGGGTGGCCGCTTGCTCGGCTGCGAACTTGAAAGCCACCGCCCAGCGGGGGTGGTGGGAGGTCTCCCCCAGTACTTCCCTCTGGGCTAGATCATCCAGCTTCACCACGGCGCCGTCGATCTCATAGGGGAGCTGGTGGCGGCGTTCTTCCCATTCCCGTACCACGGCATAGGCTTCGTCACTGCCCGCCACCAGGCGGCTTTCGGGGGTGGCAAAACCCAGCTCATCCAGAAGCTCCAGGCTTTCGTGATGGTGCGCCGGCCTCCTTCCGGCCAGCTGGCGGATTTCGTAGAAGACCGCCCGCAACCGGCGCGCCGCCGTGACCTGTGGGTCCAGCTGCCGCAAGGAGCCGGCGGCGGCATTGCGCGGGTTGGCAAAAACCGGCTCGCCGGCGTCTTCTCGCTCCCGGTTGAGCCTGGCAAACTCCGCCCGGGGGAGATACACTTCGCCGCGCACCTCCAGATGGGCGATGCCGGAACCGGCCGGCAGGCTCAGCGGCACGCTCGGAAAGGTGCGGACATTGGCCGTCACCTCCTCGCCGGTGATGCCGTCCCCACGGGTGGCGGCGGCGCGCAGCAGACCCCCGGCGTAGCTTAGGATCACTGACAACCCATCGATTTTGGGCTCCACCACGTAGGGCACGGGTGCAGCTGCACCGAGCTCGCCTTGTACCCGCGCATCGAACGCCCTCAACTCGCCCTCATTAAACACGTTCCCCAGGCTCAGCACGGGCAGGCTATGGCCAACCGTGCCAAAAGCCGGAGACACGCCTCCGGCCACCCGCTGGGTCGGCGAGGCGGGGGTGATCAGCTGCGGGTGGCTCTCTTCCAAGTGCACCAGCTCCCGGTAGAGCGCGTCGTACTCGGCGTCGCTGATTTCGGGAGCGTTCAGGACGTGGTAGCGGTGGTCGTGGTACCGGATCTGTTCTCGCAGCCTTTCCACGCGCTCGCTCAGGCTTTCCACCCTCAACCCTCCTTCCTCTCCAGCCCGGCGTACTGCACCAGCAGCTGCTTGATGCCGTTGCCAGGGAAGGCTACGGCCACCTGGGCAGTCTCGCCGGCGCCTTGGACGGCCACTATGGTGCCGCCACCAAAACGAGGATGCCTCACCCGCTCCCCGACCCGCCACGGGACAGTGACCTCCGGCCCCGGGCCGGGCGCCGGCCGGTGGACAGAGGCACGCTCCGGGGGGAAGAGCGGCTGGGCCGGACCACACGGAAGGCCGGCGAGGAAGCGGGAGGGGATGCCGGCGGCGCGCCTGCCGAAAAGCGCCCGCTCCCGGGCCCAGCTTAGATAAAGCCGGTTCTTGGCCCGGGTCATACCCACATAACAGAGCCGGCGCTCCTCCTCCAACTCCTGGTTATCATCAAGGGACCTTGCGTGGGGGAAGAGCCCCTCCTCCAGCCCGACCAGGAACACGGTGTCAAACTCCAGGCCCTTGGCCGAGTGCAGGCTCATCATCACCACCCGGTCTTGTTTATCGTCCCACCGGTCCCCATCGGTCATCAGGGCCATGCCCTCCAAGAAGCCCGCCAGCCCCCGGCCGTCACCGGACCTCTCGTACTCCTCGCACGCAGAGAGAAACTCCTCGAGGTTCTCCAGCCGGCCTTGGGCTTCCGCCAGATCGGTGGCTTCCCCGGTGATCTCGTCGCGCAGCCCGCTGCCGTCGAGAGTCGACTGGACCAAGCAGCGCACGCTGGTGGTAAGAGCTGGCGTGGCCAGTGGGGATAGGAGCTCTCCCAAGGCCCCGGCGGCCCGCACCTGCCGGGGGCCCAACCCCTCCACGTCTTCCGCCCGGGCCAGCACCTCCAGTACGGTCAGCCCGTTCCGGCGCCCATGTTCCTCCAGGCGGGTTAGCGACGCCTCGCCCAGACCGCGGCGGGGCACCTGGGCGGCCCGCCGCAGGCTCAGGTAGTCGTAGGGGTTCACCAGCAGGCGCAAGTAGGCCAAGAGGTCCCGGATCTCCTTACGAGCGTAGAACCCGACGCCGCCGACGATGCTGTAGGGGAGGCCCCGGCGCACGCAGGCCTCCTCAAAGGGCCGGGACTGGGCGTGAGTCCGGTAGAGCACGGCGCACTGGGAGAGTGCCACTCCGGCCGCCACCCTCTCCTCCACTCCCCGGGCCACCAGCTCGGCCTCTTGACCGGGGTCTTCCACTGCCAACACCAGCACCGGCTCGCCGGCGGGTCTTTGCGTCCACAGCCGTTTCTCCCGGCGGTACAGGTTCTGGGAGACCACATAGTGGGCGGCATCCAAAATGTTCTGGGTGGAACGGTAGTTTTCTTCCAGCTTGATCACTTTGGCATCGGGGTAGTCTGCCTCGAAGCTTAAGAGGTTCCTCACTTCCGCGCCGCGGAAGCGGTAGATGCTCTGGTCATCATCCCCCACCGCGAATACGCTGCGATGTTGGGCGGCCCACAGCTTGACCAGTTCATACTGGGCGAAGTTGGTGTCCTGGTACTCGTCCACCAGCACGTGCCGGAAACGCCCTTGGTAGTGCCGGCGGATGTCCGTGTGCTCGCGCATTAGGAGCACCGTCTCCAGGATGAGGTCGTCAAAATCCAGGGCGTGGTTTTCCCGCAGGCCCTCCTGGTACAGCCGGTAGAGCTCGTAGATCCGCTGGTGCTGGTATCCCCCGGGGCGGGCTGCGAACTCTGCGGGCCCTTCCAACCGGCTTTTGGCCTGAGAGACCATGCTCAGCACCAGGGCCGGTGCATACTGCCGCTCGGCCAGCTGTGCCCTTTGCAGGCAGCGGCGCATCAGGGTGTGCTGGTCATCAGCGTCAAAGATGGTGAAGCCGGGGCTACGCCCTACCCGCCCCAGCTCTTGCCGCAACAGGCGCACGCAGGCCGAGTGAAAGGTGGAAATCCACATGCCTTCTGAGACCTTGGATCCGACCAGGGCCCGCACCCGCTCCTTCATCTCCCGGGCCGCCCGGTTGGTAAAGGTGATGGCCAGGATGGACCCGGGGTCTTCCCCCCCGGCGAGCAGCCGGGCAATGCGCCAGGTGAGGACCCGGGTCTTGCCACTACCCGCACCGGCCAGCACGAGCAAGGGCCCGGCCGGGTGGGTCACGGCCTCCCGTTGCGGCCGGTTCAGAGCATCCAACGACAGCATGGGCATCCTCCAGTGCTTCCCAGTAACAGCAGGTCCGGGCCGCTTCTTCAGCCCGGTGCCTAGGGGATTCTCGGAAAAGGGAGCCCGTTCCTGCCGCAGTGGGCGGCACCAACGCTACTACCAACGGGCAGCACAGCCGTGAACGCCCGCAGCTAAGTATGGCGCGAGACAGCGTTGAGTCTTCCTCTGCGCTTCCATGGTGGCCAGCATGCGTCACCATCTCCAGGTGTGCCGGGATGCCCGACCGGACGAAACCGGCCCCAAAACCAGCCGCCAGTTGCCACTGAAGACACGCTCATCAGGGGTCATCCTCAGCTTCCCACCATCGCGCCGCCCGGGTCCTGCGTTCAGGGACCGGCCGCCCCCTAGTGCTGCGGTGGCCGGCTCCAGCTCGGTTACCGGCACCCGGCGGCCCAGACCTGGGGGCATCCCTGGAGGGAACCCTGCTCCCTCTTGAGTCGCGCAGCACCTTAAGGAACTCGGCGTACCTGGAAGCTGCCACGGCACCATCCCGAACCGCAGCCAAGACGGCGCATCCGGGCTCGCGGGTGTGGGTGCAGTCATTGAACAGGCAGTCCGGCGCGACCTCCTCGATGTCCGGAAACTCCGATCTTACGGTTTCCTCCTCGAGGTTCGCAAACCCGATGGCCCTCAACCCCGGCAAATCGGCCACATAACCTCCTCCGATGTCGATGAGGGAGGCGAAGCTGGTCGCGTGGCGGCCTTTCCCCGTGGCCGGGTTGATGGTCAGAGTCTTGGCGTCCAGTGCCGGACAGAGCCCCTTGATGATCGATGTCTTCCCTACACCGGACGGCCCCACGAATACCGATGTCTTCCCGTGAATCTGCCCCTTTAGCAGGTCTATCCCTTCTCCACGCTCGGCGCTGGTCAGCAATACCCGGACGCTGCGGGCCTCGAGGGATGCTTTGACTTCCCGGACTTGATCCCACTTGTCTGGAAGGTCCAGGCACTGGTCTGTCTTGTTGATGATGACCATGCCCTCGATCTCCGCCTGCCGCGCGAGCAGGAGGTACCGGTTGATGGTGTTGCCCTTGAGCGGGGGCGCGACCGCGGCAACGACCACGACCACCAAGTCTATATTGGCCGCCAAGACTTGCCGGATGGGTTCCCCGCGGGATCGGGGTGGTGGGCGGAGACGGAACAGGCTGGTCCTCCGTGGCAGGAGCACCGATATCGTAGCAGTGCCGGATACCTGAACTCCGGCCGCTAGCGCCGGTTCCGGCTGGAGCTGGTCGATCATCACCTCATCGCCCACGCATACCGGGTTCAGCGCTCTCTCCACTTCGGCCCGGAGCCGCCCTCGCAGCTTACCGCGCCACACGCCACTAGCGGACCGCACAAGGTGCAAACCCGGACCGGTACGGATGATGGTGGCCTTTTCGCTGCGCTCCCGGCCCATGGCCGGCACCGTACCCGGCTCAACATCCGGGCCCGTATTTGTCCCGGCACCCGAGCCGGGGCCAGCATCCGCCCTTGCCACGGTTGGCTTATCTACCTGCCGGATCACTGTGTCAACCTCCTGGTCCTGGTTTCAGACAGAGCTGGGTCAGTGCACCCCGGGTAAGCTCATGGTATTGGGAGGCACAACCCCGCCCTGGTCACCAAGAAGGCGACATGGCCCGCGCGCTGCGCTGGGCAAGGCAGACGGCTGAGGCACGACCGGTTGAGGCTTTCTTGAAGGAGCGGGTCTAGCCTGGGGAACCGGGGTTATGCCTGGTTACGGAGATATTAGCTTCACCGACCATTCGGCACTCCCCCTCACGTCAGAAGCTACGCGGCTGCACGCCCATTATATTCCTGCTGCACAGTCGGTGTCAACGGCGTGACCCGACTCCCCGGGCTTAGGCTGTACCCGCTAACCCTGGACACGAAATAGGGAGGGGAGCCGGGATGGGAGCAGAACTCCCTACTGGGGGTGCAGCCTGGAAGCTAGCTATTCATGCAAAAACACCTTAATGTCAATCTTCAGCCACTTGCCCTGCATCTCCTTTTTGGTGATTCGGGCAAAGAGTAGCTTTCCAGCGTCCATAAGCCGTGAAAAAATCACGTTGTCGGTCTTGGGAACATATCCGATTCTTGTGCCATCGGCGGTCCGTACGATAATCGCCTTCGCATCGTGCTGGTTGTCAGGTTCACGGAAAAAGCCAAGTCTGTCATCAACGTGCAAATGAGGTTCCACTTCTTCAATGCCCCCGACATAGCTGGTTCCTGCAACGTGCGTGTCAAACAGAAAAATATCCCGCTCAAACGGTTTCGGTATTGCCAGATCGCCGCCTTTGCCGTGAAGCAAACGGATAAGCCCGCCCCTCTCGTCTTTCACCAACTCTCCCATGTTCTCACCTCAACATTTCTTCAATCCGCTGGTTGTATGCAAACAGGACTTCGTTCAGTGATTTGATCTGCTCTTC
>DMHJ01000163.1:0-8355 GCA_003449495.1 Clostridiales bacterium UBA8153 | reverse complement strand
TAAGGGTACTCCGACTTGATATGGTCAATTCCGCTCTTTACGCTCTGAATCAGCCTTGTGAGCCTCTCCTTTTCCTTCATCAGGAACACAAGCCCTTCTGCCTTCTCATCTGGTACAGCCGGCTCTGCAACCATGGTGCTGATAATCCGCAATCCTTCAAGGTCACCAAGTTCATACGCTCCGACCGCATTATAGAACAGCTTCAACCTCTCGTTACTCAAGTCAGGGTCCAGATCAGGGTGAAGTGCCTTAACAATGGCACGATACAGCTTCTTGAGTTCACGAGACTCCGCCTCGGTCAGCCTTTCTCCTTTGCTCCTTTCGAGAGCCTCGTTCATCTTCCTTATCTGCTCATCCAACTTGGCCTTATACTCGGCAAACTCAGCATCGAGAATCGCTTCAATTATGGAGAGGATGATCTTTTCTTGCCGGTTCCTTTTCGCCTGTATCAATTCGACTTTTCGCTTTAGGCGCAGGATAGCACACTCATTCTCATAAGCCTTATATTGTAGCGCGCCGACCGAGAGCATATATGCCATCTCGATATTCTTACATTCTTGGTACAGCAAGTTGTCCCTCTCAAGAATGAACATTGAGAGCTCTGTCCGTAATGTCTCGACCTCGGCTTTCAATTTCTCGAAATCGGGGTGGATGATGATAATGTTGTCAGGGATGTGGCTCATTCTTCATCTGCCTCGCTTGTCCTCAAATCCATCTCCAAAAAGCTTCAGGCGTTTCAGCCATTGCATTATCGCGCCGGAGCGGAAGTACTCCATGGGAACGCCTTCGTTGCAGTGGTCATGACGAAATGCGGAGGTATTCAGAGCAAGAACGTGCTCCGCATCAGGGTCGCTTACGTCTCTGCCTGCTAGCTGGCCAAGACTCGATTCTATGGCCACACCGGTAAGTACGTCGCCGTATTGAGGACGAGAGAACTTCGTGCCAATCCATTCCATCTCAAACTCACCCAACGGCAAACCGTCCACATAATTGACTGCGTAACCGCCAACCACTGTTCGGTCAGACAGTGTATCTGTCTATTTCGCCAGCACTTGGAACTGTTCGCAATTTGGCGGAGCGAACTCCTGCCATTCGTTGTATATTGCCAGAAGTTCCTTATCCAAGTAGGAAAGGGCTCTTGCCTTTATGTCGTTAGGAACGCCGTAGTAAGCCTCGGCGATGGCGCCGGCGATGGCGGCGATGGTATCGCTGTCGCCGCCTAGAGAAACAGCCGTGCGAATAGTATCCTCAAACGATGTGGATTCGAGGAAACACTCAATCGCCTGCGGCACGGTTCCCTGGCAGGTTTCATCAAAGCGGTATGAGGCGCGGATATCGTCAATCTTGAAGCCGAGCGGATAGTAGTCGCGGACTATTCTATCGCGGATTTCTCTCTTCGTTGCACCTTTCCGCGCAAGATGGATAGCGACTGCCGTGGCAGTGGCACCTTTGATGCCCTCTTCATGGTCGTGGGTAACGGCGGTGACCGTTTCGGCCAGCTGTTCCGCTTCCCACTCGGTGGCTGACGCAAAGCCAGCGGGACTGACCCGCATTGCCGCTCCGTTACCGAAGCTGTTATATGGCTCAGGGCTGTCGCTGAACACCCACCGATAGAACATCCCACCGAAGCCGCAGTTTGGATACTTACGACCGATTTCCTGCATATACTTGACGGTCAGGCCGGACAGCGCGGAGTGAAAGTCGTGGTCATAACGCTGACTGCCAGGAACTTTTCCCTTGGCAGTTTCCATGATCGCCTTTGCTACGGCGAGGGTCATTATGCTGTCGTCGGTCGCAACGCAGCCGTCACCGAACAGTTCAAAGTCCTTGCTTCTGTGATTATTGAATTCAAAGCGCGACCCTACGATGTCGCCGATGATTGCTCCGAGCATCTCGCACCCTCCTCGCCCTACACCTCCAGATTGCCACGACGTCGTCCGCCTCGCTACCACGCTTGCGGACTTTTTCAGGTCATGTCCATACGGTCTGACAACTTCCAAACCCTGGAGTGTGTGGCAGTCCGGCAGTACTTGCAGCGTTTTCCCGGGTGGCTACCTACCAGATTGCCGTGAACCAAGGCCTCGAGAGGTCGCGGGTGTTCCGAGAGATCGTCCCGGCCATAACGGATCGCTAGTGACCGAACTGTTAAACGCCGATAGGGATTTCAGCCTTCTGGCCACGCCTTCCTAAGATTCCCTACGTTTTGGACAGATAAGACAGCGGTTCACCTCAGCTAAGTGTAGATAGTCCCGGCACTGCTTCCCGGCCATGAACCGTTCAATGGATTCGCCGAATGTCATTGAATGCTCCTTCATGCCTCATATCACACATGTTGCAGTTACCGTAGTCAAGTAGATAGCACTGTAACCAGGGCTACCGCCTGCCCCGAGATTAGACCCAGCGTTACCAGGAGTTGCCGCAAATTCAGTCCGCCGGGTTCCTTTTCCAGGCCCAACCGGGATGGTACAGCTCAGTCATCAGCCGCTAGCCAAGGGAATGAACGCTAACACCTCCACCCTTGCCCCCGGCGGCGGGTAGGTGATGGAACCAGGCAAGGCACGGTCTCCGGTGGTCTCCGGCGGCAGCGATGCCAACCGGAGCTGGGACTGGCGCGCCAGCAGCTGACGGATGCGCTCGACCCCCACCGGGAGACCGTCAGCGTCTCCCGGAAGCATTGTGCATCATTCCCTGGCTGCCTGTTTCCCGACCCATGAACAAATGGCCCCAGGCGGAGCAGCCTTAATGAACACCCCTCAGCGCGCGCCCAGCGTAGGAGCAGCCTCGGGTTCACTTTCCATGCAAGACGGCATCTCCGGTAGCGCCCCGGTACGCGCCTGGCGATACCATAGGATAGCTCCACTGCCCCAGGCCGGCGGGGGCAGTCGGGTTTACCCTGACTCCGTCAAGGCAATATAGGCGCGACCGGGCCGTGGCGACAGCTCTAGCCCTAGCCATCCATGGGCAACCTTGCAGTTAGAACTCAGTCACTCCGCTGAAGGCGAACTTGGATATTTTCAGGGCCGGAACCATGCCTCCGAAGCCCATGGACCCTTCCAGGCTCCACTCACCGATCATGTCCACGTGGTTGAGAGTGCGGATCATGCTGTCGGTGAACCTAAGGTTTTTCACCGCACTCTTGATACGGCCGTCCTCCACCAGGAAGGTACCATCCCGGGTCATTCCGGTCACCACCACACGCAGGGGGTGCAGGGGGTTGGTGTAGTGGAAGCGGGTGACCAGGATGCCCCGCTTGGTGGCCTTAATCATCTCCTCTACGCTCGCCTGGCCGGGCGCAAAGAACAGGTTGCCCGGCACCGGGCCGAATCCGAAACGACCGGGCGAGGCATGGCCCGTGGACTCTTTGCCTTCCTTATGGGCGGTAAAGGAGTCGTAGACCAGGTTCTGGGCCACCCCGTTTTCCACCAGCATGAGTTTGCGCTTGGGTTGGCCCTCGCCGTCAAATGGAATGGGCATGCCCCGGGGGTCGAGACCGTCGTCCCACACGGTGATGTTTTCCCCGAACACTTTCTCCCCCAGCTTGCCGGCCAGAAAGCTCCGGCCCTCCTGCGCGGCCAGGGCGGAAAATCCAAGCATGGCCACATACGATAGCACGCTGGCGGCGGCCGCCGGTTCCAGGATGACTTCATACTCCCCCGGTTCCACCGTCTCGCTCTTCACGCTACGGGCGCACTTGTCCACGGCCCGGCGGGCGATGGCGGAGAAGTCCAGGGTAGTGACGTCGCGGGCGTTCCCGTGGGCATACCCGGAAGAGCTGGCCGACATGACCACGGTGTTCACCCCGGCGCCGGTCACCGGATTGTAGGCCCGCACCCCCAGGGAGTTGCCCACTGCCATCTCCCTCACCGTCGTGGACACCGACCCGGCCGCCTCGAAGCCGCCAGCCTTGGCGGCATTAACGATGATGGCGGCGGCGTCGGCCCGGTCGTTGGGGGTAAACGCAGCCGTGGCTGGCATAAAGCAGCTTAGCTCCAGTAAAGGCCGGGGGCCCGGTAGCGTGCGGAAATCCGCGTTCTCCCGCTGCAGCCGGGCGATGCCGGCGGCATCTTGCACGGTCTTGGCGATGGCTGCATCGTCCAGGGAGTTGGTGGTGGCTACGCCGATCTTCTTCCCCAGGATCACCTTGACCGCCAGCTGGGCGTCCCTCTCCGCCACATTCTGGTGAATATAGTTGGAAGAGAAGCGGGTGAGGCTGCTATCGGTCACCATCAATGAAACTTCCGTTTGGTCGCCCGGGGAGAGCCGCAGCGCCTGCTCAATCACGCCCAGGGCCCGGTCCTTCCCTACCATTTGCCAACACCCACCTTCACTTGGCGGAATCGGGCCGGGGCGGCTCCGTGTCCCACGTGGGCCGTCTGGCCGGGCTCGCCTTTGCCGCAGTTAGGTAGGCCCCAAACGTGCCACTCCGCGGGGCCGGCCACGGCGTCGCAGCTACCCCAAAACTGCGGCGTGATGCCGGTGTACGTGGGGTTCTTCAGGAGCTTGCCCAGGGAGCCGTCCTTGATCTCGTAGGCAGCCTCCGTGCCGAACTGGAAGTTCAGCCGCTTGTCATCGATGGACCAGCTCTTGTTGGTCTGCATGAGCACACCGTCTTTGGTGTCTTTGATGATCTGGTCCAGTGTCCAGTCTCCCGGTTCCAGGTTGATGTTGGTCATGCGCACGATGGGGATGCGGTTGAACCCATCGGCCCTATTGGTGCCGTTGGCCGTCAGGCCGAGTTCGCCCGCGGTTTCCCGGGAGGTGAGGTAGTTGACGAACTTGCCCCGGTCGACAATGGGAATGCGTTGCCCGGCCACGGCGTCGTCGTCGTACCCGAAGGACCCCAGCGCGCCCGGTATGGTGGCGTCGGCGGTGATGTTCACCGAGCCCGAACCGTACTGGAAGCTACCCAGCTTGTCGGGAGTCAAGAACGAAGTCCCGGCGAAGCTGGCCTCCTGACCGAGCACCCGGTCCAGCTCGATGGGATGGCCGCAAGACTCGTGAATCTGCAGCGCCAGCTGGGATGACTCCAGCACCAGGTCCTTCACCCCGGCCGGGCACTGCTCGGCGGAGAGCAGCGCCACTGCCTCCTTGGCCACCCTTTCGGCATGTGCGGCCAGCTCCAGTCCGGTGATGAACTCGTACCCGGCGCAGGCATAATCCCCGCCGAAAGAACTCGGGTAGGAGCGCCGCTGGAATTCCTGTCCACTGGACGCGGTGGCCTCGATACCCGCCCCTACTTCCGTCCTTTCCTGCTCGATGTAGGAACCGTCGGTGGTAGCCAGCACCTTGCCTTCCCGGAAACAGCTCATGGAAGCCGAGGCCATGCGGACGCCCGGCTCCTGCCGGGTAAGGCGATTCGCCTCCAGCAAGAGCTCGATACGGTCCTCCAGCTTCACCGCAAAGGGATCCACCCGGTAACTCGTCTTCCACTTGGCCTCCACCGGTGCCACCGGGGCCAGCTCCACGTCGCGGTGGCGTTTCACCCGGGCGCTGGCCCGGGCGATGGCCACGGCGCGGCCGGCCAACGCTCCGGCTTCATCCGCGTTCACCTGGGAGCTGGAGGCAAAACCCCAGGCGCCGTCATAGAGTACCCGCACACCCATGCCCCGGCTGGCGGCCGATGTCAGGTTATCCACATTCCCGTTCTTGACCCGGATGGATTCCCGCCGTTCATCGATGATGCGGACATCGGCGTAATGGGCACCCAGTTCCCGGGCCCGCTCCAAGGCCTTGCTGGTGAGCTCGCGCATGCTTGCCCTCCTTTGTTGGCAGTCTACAGCTGGGTTCACAATGCATTCAGTTAGACGTGCCGGTTGCCTTTTCCTGCCGTCCGCGGAACTGTCTTTCGCTTCGCGAAACATCGCCCCGGTCCGCAGGGAACCGGGGATACTTGGAGAATAAAGTATTGTTTAAGGGGACGACTCGGAGGGTAAGCCATGAAACTCACGGAGTGCCTGGCCCGGTTCTCCACAGAGGGCCTAGAAGAGCTGGCGAAGCTTTGGCGGCTCACCCCCCACCTGGCCGCCGAAGGCCTGGTCAAGCAGCTGGCCCAATACTTGATGGCCCAGCCGGCCGCACACACCGTGTCCGGGTTAGACGAAGATGCGCGGTTGGCCCTCAAGCTCATCGTGCTCTGCCGGGAAGGCCGGGGTCTGGTGGTAGAGCAGTGTCACCAAAAACTCAACCAGATCACCCGCAAGTGGAAGCGGGACGGGGCACGCGTGGTCACCCTGCTTCAGGAGCGAGGCTTGGTGTATACCGAACGGGTGAACTACCGGCAGGTATACTACGTGCCGGAAGACCTGTGGCCGGTCCTGGCCTCCGGGTTTGCCGGCGATATCATGGGGAGCATCACCGGAAAGTGCCCCCATCTCCAGGGCGACGAGCCCGATCCTTTGTTGGTGCTCCGGCTTCTCTGTATGTTCCTCTCTTATGTCGGCAAGTCAGAAGTGCGTCTCACCCAGTCTGGGAGCATCTTCCGTCGCTCCCAGCGCGATATCCTGGATTACCTGGGCATCAAGGAAAGTTTCCCGGAGGACGAACCGCCTTTTGCCGCCAACTATCCTCCCACTCTGGCCCTGCTCTACTACTACTGCCGTAGCCGGTCGCTGGTGACCGAGGCCGGCGGCAAACTGGCGCATGCGCCCCAGCTGGCCTCATGGGTGTCCTCCTGCCCCGGACAGCAGCTCCACGATTTCTACCAGTTCTGGGAGGAAGCCTATCTCAGGCAAGACGCCGACCTGGAGACCATGTACGGCCTGCTCCGGTTAGTCCCGGAGGGAACCTTTGCCTCCTTTAGCGGCCTGCTCCGGGAGATGCAGGGACTGGCGGTGGCCCAGTCGTGGCAGGGGCTGGATTCCCGGGCCCGGCGCTACCTGCTAGAGCCGTTGCGGCTCATGGGGTGCCTGCAGCAGGCCGGGGCCGACGGGGAGCTCTGGTGCCGTTTGCTGCCGGTGGCCCGCACCGGGCCCCAGTGGGACGAAACCTGGCCCATGGAAGACCGGTTCTTCGTACAGCCCAACTTCGATGTGCTGGTGCCGAAGAATCTGGTGCCGGCGCTGCTGTGGCAAGTGGAGGCTCTGGCCGACCTGGTCAAGCCCGACCAGCTCATGCTCTACCGCATCTCCAAGCAGTCGGTTTACCGTGCCCTCACCCAGGGCATGACCAAGGCTCAGCTCTTGGAGTTTCTCGGCAAGCACTCCCGACATGCGCTGGCCCAGAACGTCGTGTCCACGTTGAACGAATGGTGCCAGTCCTACGGGCGCATGCGCTTTTTGGATGTGCTCATCCTGCAGTGTGATGACGAAGCGATGGCCGAAGAGCTGAAGGCGTCCCGGCGCATCGCCAATTTCATCCAGGGGGAGCTTACTCCCCGCAACCTTATCGTCAAGCGGGAGGAGTACCAGGAGCTACTCTCGGCCCTCTCCGACTCCGGCTACATGCCCCGCAAGCCGGCCGGGTCCTAGCCGGCAGTAACCTGGTACCCGGCCCCCTCAATGGCCTTCCTGACCGCTCCGGCGTCAACCTGAGGCGCGGATACCTTCACTTCGCCGGTTTTCAGGTCGATCTGATGGTCTTTGTACCCGGCCTTCTCCAGCGCCTTGCCCACCGCCAGGCGGCAGTGGTTACAGGTCATACCTTTTACCTTGACTACAGCTTCCGCCATGTCCCTATCCCCTTTCTTCGCTTCCCTCTACGGCGCGCACCACCACCGGCAGGCAGCTGCCGGCGGCCTGGGCCTGGTCGTCAAAGCGGCGTAGCAGCCTAAAGGAGAGGACAAAGGAGAGCAAACCACCGACCAGCCCTCCCAATTCCGCGTTCCCCTCCACCACCCAGCGGCCGGCCAGGTAGCCGAGGGCGGCCAGGGCCAGGGGAACCAGGTAGAGCACGGCCGCAGCTTTCAGTAGATCGCACCCGGGCATCTCCAGCTCCACCAGGTCGCCGGGCCTACTCCCCAGCCGGTCGACGGCCTCGATGACGGTACTGCCCTCCTCCTGCGCGTGCAGAAGGCAGCCACCGCATCTGCTGCAAGCGTGGGCAGGGGTCACCCGTACGCGTGCGCGTTCGCCCCCGGCTGCCACCACCGTTCCCGTCACCCGCAAGGTGATCCCGCCTATCGCTGGGCAAACTTAAACAGGACCCTGACCAGCTCATCCACGGCTTCCGCACCCCGGCCCTCCACGATGGCCCGGGACACGCACCCCCGGGCGTGCCGTTCGGCCACCTTACGGGTGATGCTTCGAAGACCCTGGCTCACGGCCACCAGCTGTGTCAGTACGTCGACGCAGTACCGGTCCTCATCAAGCATGCGCTGGAGACCGCGCACCTGGCCCTCGATCTTCTTCAGCCTCAGCA
>DMHJ01000132.1:16235-16379 GCA_003449495.1 Clostridiales bacterium UBA8153 | reverse complement strand
ACCGGGCTTCCGCCTCGACCGCCAGACTACCGACCTGCTGGGGGGGAGACCGCGCCGGGAGACCGCCTACGGCGTCACCAGCCTGTCGCCCCAGCCGGCGGGGCCGGAACGGTTGCTCCCGCTGGCACGGGGTCACTGGGAGAT
>DMHJ01000132.1:0-15825 GCA_003449495.1 Clostridiales bacterium UBA8153 | reverse complement strand
GACCGGTGCGGGTCCGCGCACTCTGGCCACCTTACGCAACCTGGCCATCAGTCTCTTCCGCCGGCGGGGCTGCACTAGCATCGCCAGCGCACTGAGAGCTGGTGCCTGGGACTGCTCCGGAGCGCTGGAGCTGGTTGGTCTCCGCCCCTAAGCGGTTCTGCGGGACCGCCTGCTCGAGGCTCCCCCAGCGGGGCCCGCACGAGCGCTCGCCAAATGGCCCCCCGGTATAACCTCTACCCTGAAAAATAGCATCGACCCATTTTTCATGCCCGGTGGTGGCGCCCCGGCGGCATGAGGGTCTACTGCACGATCACGGGCCCAGCTACCCGACTACGGCCGCACACGGCAAAGAGCGCTACCACCGACCCAGGCTAACGGGCGGGCCACGCTGGCCAAGGGGTGGAAACTCCAGCGATTTTGACGAGGACCTGGGTGGGTGCGTACGGTCATTGTTGTCAGGGAAACCTCCGTGGTATACTTGGGGAAACACCTCGGTGGAAAGGGGGCGGCTTCCTTGAGTGACCCCAAAATCCAGCACGATGCACTCACCTTCGATGATGTCCTACTGGTTCCTGCCTATTCCGAGATCCTCCCCAAAGACGTTGACGTTACCACACGCTTCACTCGGAATATCCAGCTGAATATTCCCCTGGTAAGCGCGGGTATGGATACAGTTACCGAGTCGCGCATGGCCATCGCCTTGGCGCGAGAGGGCGGCATCGGTGTCATCCACAAGAACATGACCATCCAGCGCCAGGCGGCGGAAGTCGACAAAGTCAAGCGTTCCGAACACGGAGTCATCACCGACCCCATCTATCTCTCCCCCAAGCATACCGTAGCCGAAGCCCTAGAGCTGATGGCCCGTTACCGTATCTCCGGTGTGCCGATAGTGGAAAATCAGCTTCTGGTGGGGATCCTGACTAACCGCGATATCCGCTTCGAGGAAAACTACGAAAGACGCGTGTCCGAAGTCATGACCCGTGAAGGGCTGATCACGGCACCCGCAGGGACTACGCTAACCGAAGCCAAGAAGATCCTGGCCCGGTACAAGATCGAGAAACTCCCACTGGTAGACGACCAGGGGCAGCTGAAGGGCCTCATCACCCTGAAGGACATCGAGAAGGCGCAGAAGTACCCGGACTCATCCCGGGACTTGGGGGGACGCCTCTTGGTGGCGGCGGCAGTCGGTGCCTCGGCCGGCCTGCAACGTGTGGAGGCGCTGGTCGCAGCCGGGGTCGATGCCATTGTGGTGGACAGCGCCCACGGGCATCACTGCGGTGTCATCGACTGTGTGCGCAGGATCAGGCAGCAGTATCCCGACTTGGAGATCGTGGCGGGGAACGTGGCCACCGGAGAGGCGGCGCGGGTATTGGCCGAAGCCGGGGCCAGCGCCGTCAAGGTGGGAGTCGGACCGGGTTCCATCTGCACCACCCGGGTGGTGGCCGGTATCGGCGTACCCCAGGTCACGGCGCTGCTGTCTGCTTGGAGAGCCTTACAGGATCTGGGCGTGCCGGTGATCGCCGATGGAGGGCTGAAGTATTCGGGTGACATCACCAAGGCCCTGGCGGCCGGAGCCGCCAGCGTCATGCTGGGCGCGCTGTTCGCCGGAGTGGATGAAAGCCCCGGCGAGATGGAGATCTACCAGGGACAGTCGTACAAGGTCTACCGGGGTATGGGGTCGGTGGGCGCCATGCGCGACGGTTCATCGGACCGCTACTTCCAGGGCGACGGGCCAAAACTGGTTCCTGAGGGCATTGAGGGTCGGGTGCCTTACCGGGGTCCCTTATCAGAAACGGTGTACCAGCTGGTGGGCGGGCTACGGGCCGGTATGGGCTATTGCGGAACCACCTCCATCAAGGAACTCCATGACAAGGCTGCGTTCATCCGCATCACCGGTGCTGGCCTCAAAGAAAGCCACCCCCACGACGTGCAGATCACCAAGGAAGCTCCCAATTATACGCCGTTCTGATTGTATGAGTCATACAGGCAGGCCGGAGCTCCCGGCCTGCGCTTTGTTACGCGGGCTGAGACACCTTTGCCAGGTGCGGCGCCGCCTTCAGTCCGCGCGTCCGGTACCGGCGGAGGGTAAGGCAGAATACGCACTCAAAACCGGTTCGTCTCCACTCTGAGGGTGGAAAGTGCCAATAGCGGGAAACCCGTCTGTCCGGTCAACACCCGGGAGGTGCTTGCATCTACAGACAATTGCCTAGCTGCCAACAGCTTCGCCCACTAGGTAGCGCTGAGGCCCCAAGACGAAACGGTAGCCGCGCTGCGGCAAATGCACAAGCGTGCGCTCGAACTCCTCGCCTCCTTCCTGGCTCGGCTCAGCAGCCGATCGCGCGCCGAAGTGCAACGTTGTGGTTCATGTCCACCACCTCCCCAGCGCTACCGTGAGACGGCATGACGGCAGAATCTCCACCGCCCGGCAAAGCCACCAGCTGCCGCCTGAGTGCGTCCTAGAGCGCCTCCATGACGACCTCCCGAGTTGGCAGGGGCGGGCATCCGGTGATCCCGGCAGCGCGTAGGCGGGTCATAGGGCCGGTCGGAGCGTCCAACCGACGTTTTGTCGACGTTATCATACGTCAGGGCTGCACTCTACGCCAAGCTATTGCCATTGCCAACACGCCTTAACCACCACCGCCCCGCCACTCTTAGTGGTTACTCGGCCTGCCCATTGGTTATCTCCGTACCCGCCATCCCGACACCCGGCCATATCGCGGCTCCGGTGCTAGTGTTGGCGGGTAATCCGGCTTCAGTGTTCCTTCCGGATGCGGATGGCCTACTCAACTGCATGCGTCAAGTCCACGCATAGGGCTCCTGGCTGTCTGGCCAATGGGGTTAAACTGACCGATTTGGCACCCCCAGGCGACAGGACAACTACTCCTCTGCACTGCAGTCCCGCGCCGGCCAGCAGCTAAGTCAGCTTGCGCCAGCGGTCAAGCCGTTCATGGCACCGGCTGGCTCTCACACCACCCACCGAACTCCTGCTAACTGGACGCCCGGGTGCCTGGAACCTAACTTGATGCCTGGCAAGAGGCCATGATGACGTTGCTAACAATATTTTGATTCATCCGGCAGGAGAATGACCCGGACGCGGAGAATAGACTCTGTGGATCCGGTACCGATTCCTGTGCTTACGACTACGGGAGGAGGTGGTGCTTGAAATGCACGAAAACCCGAGGTGGCTGGGGACCTAGGCCCTAGTGTCCACAGCGGGGCCGGAGGTCCCAAACGGACAGCCAGGGTGGCAGGGTAGGAGATGCCTACCCTGCTTTCTTTGTTTCGACCCCTGGCGATGTCCCTCGCCTTCGGTACTTAGAACGTGCTGCTTCCGGTAAACGTAAACCCGTTGATCTTCAGGGCCGGCAGCACCGAGCAAAAAGTGCTCCACCAGTCGCGCGTAAGGCGGGCAGTGTTTCCGATGGACTCAATGCGGTTGAACGCTTCCAACAGGCTCTGGGTGAAGCGGAGATTTCTAGTCCTGGCCACCACCTCACCGTCCTGGATGAGAAAGGTACCGTCCCGGGTGGTGCCGGTGGCCACCAATCTCATGGGTTCGGGACAATGGGTGTAGTGGAACCGGGTCACCAGCACTCCCCGGCGCGTGTTCCTGATCATCTCTTCCAGGGTGGTGTTCCCCGTGGCCATAAACATGTGACCGGGCATGCCCCCTCGCCAGTAGCCCCCTCCGGTGGCATGGCCCGTCGATTTTTTGTCCTCCCGCCCGGCGGTGTACGCATCATAGACTACCCCGCTGGCCGTGCCCCGGTTGATGAGCATGACCTTGCGTTTGGGCACTCCTTCCCAATCGAAGGGCGTCGCCAGTCCGGCACCATTCAGGCCGTCGTCCCAGATGGTAACGTTATCGCCCAGCACCTGCTCGCCCATACGGTGGGCCATGAAGGATCTGCCTTCCTGTCTGGCCAGGGCACCAAAGGCAAGATACCCGAAGAAACGGACGAGGTCGGCTACGGCATACTCGTGGAATACCGTGTCATACTCCCCCGGTACCAACGCTATCGCCCCGGGCTTGGTCAATGCCTTGGCCAGGGCTTCCTGACCGATGGCTTCCGGACGGAGGTCGGATACCTCCCGGCTCAGCTGATCGGCGTATCCCGTCTGGTCGCCTGCCGTCATGATAGTGCGCAGGAAAGCCTGACTGCCCCGGTGGTAGGCACGGGTGCCCCGGGAGTTGCCTACGGCCAGCTCGTTAGTCTCGGTGGAAAAAGTACCCGCGCTCTCCACGCCTGCCTTAACGGCCTGGTCGATGATGACACCACACCAATCGGCCCGCTCCGCCGGGGTGAAGCCCCCGGTACCCGGGGCGTAACCGTCGAATACCGGCAGCGGTTCTGGTGCCGGTAATGCCTTGTAGTGCGGGTCGGGCGGGGACAGGCGGGCGAAGACCAGCGCCTTAGCTACCGCCTCCTGGACCGAACCTGGATCGAGCAGGTTGGTGGCAGCTGTCCCCAGCCGGCCGCCGTCGACGGCCTTCACGGTCAGCTCCACCTGGTGCCTGGACAGGTTCTGGTGGATGGCGTTGGCGTTGAACCGGGTCAGCTCGAGCTTCTGCATGGTCAAGTTGACCTGGGTCTCCTGGGCCCGGGATAGGGACAAGGCCCGCTCAATGACCTCCTGGGCGAAGCTTTGGCCCATCATTGACCGACACCTACCTTGACCTGGCGAAATCTGGCCGGGGCCGCGCCGTGCCCCACATGGATGGACTGCACGGGTTCACCCTTGGCACAGCCCGGCAGCCCGTGGACTCGCCAGTACCGGGGGCCCGCCACCGCATCGCAGGCGTTCCAGAATTCCGGGGTCATTCCAGTGTATGCCGGGTCTTTGAGCATGCGGCCCAAGGACCCATCCACCACCTCGTAGGCGACCTCCTGTCCGAAGTGGAAGTTCAGGCGTTTGTCGTCCAGGCTCCAGCTCTTGGGTCCCTCGACGAAGATGCCCCGCTTGGTATCGGCGATGATCTCCTCGGGAGTCCAGTCACCGGGTTCTAAGTTGATATTGGTCATACGGATGAGGGGAAGGTTCTGCCAGCCCACCGCCCGCATAGTACCGTTTGACTCTTGACCGAACCTGCCCGCCGTCTCCCGGGAGGTGAGGTAGTTGGCGAACTTGCCACAGTCTACCAGGGTGGTGCGCTGGGCGGGCACCCCCTCATCGTCGTAGCCGAAGGACCCGAACCCCCCGGGGATGGTGGCATCGGCGGTGAGCGTCACCGCCTCGGAACCATACTGGAAGTTCCCTCGCTTCTCCAAGGTGAGGAAGGAGGTGCCCGCAAAGGTAGCCTCGCTCCCTAGGACCCGGTCCAACTCGACCGGGTGCCCGCACGATTCGTGCACCTGCAGAGCCACCATGGACCCGCCACAGATGAGGTCGGTGACACCGGCCGGACAGCTGCTTGCTTCCAGCAGGGCCCGGGCCTCCCAGGCCACGGCCCGGGCCTTGTGCGGCAGGTCCAGTTCTTGGATGAACTCGTAACCCCGGGTGGCATAGTCGCCAAACGAACGGGTCTGTACCTCCCGCCCGTCCCGGCACAGCGCAGACAGGCTGGCGCCCGATTCTATGAGGTCCTGGGTGATGTAGGCGCCTTCAGAAGACGCGAAGGTCTTCTCAGTCCGGAAAATGCTCATCCCGGCCCGGGCCACGCTCACCTCCGCTCCCATGGCGGTCACAGCCTCCCGGAGCAGCTCCATCCGGTCCTCCAGCTTGACGTCAAAGGGATCGTGCACCACCGGGCTCCGGTAGTGGTCCACCGCCGGTGGGACGGGGGCGAGTTCGGCCGGCTCCCTTTGCCGGCGGGCGCTGGCCCGGGCGACGCCTACCGCCCTCTCCACCACTTCCTCCAGCCCCTCCGCGTCCGCCCCCGGCCGGGACGCAAAGCCCCAAGCTCCATGGTAGAGCACGCGTACGCCGTATCCGGCATCCGTCCGGGCGGTCAAGGTATCCACGGCGTCGTTCTTCAGCGCGACCGACTCGGTCTTAGTCTTGACCAGGCGGATGTCTGCGTACCCGGCGCCTCGCCTGCGTGCCAACGCCAAGAGCTTTTCCCATGGACTCCCCATGCTTTCACCTCGTTAGAGATCAATCGGTCCTTCCAAGGTCTTTACCACCAGCTGGACGCAGCTACGCACATCGGCCATATCCACCATCTCCGATGGAGTGTGAATGTACCGGGAAGGAATGGAGATGACGCCGGCGGGAACTCCGGACCGGGCCATCTGGATGGAGGAGGCATCGGTCCCCCCTCGCTCCAGCACCTCCAGCTGGTAGGGGATCTGGTGGGCCTTGGCCACTTCCACCAGATGCCTGCGCAATCCCACGTGACAGATGAGGCTGGCATCTTTGACCTTGATGGCAGCGCCCTTGCCCATGGACACCTCCATAGTACGGCTCTTGGGGGTATCGCCCACCCGGGTCACATCCAGGGCGATGCCCACATCCGGCTCCGCGCCATAGGCCGAGGTACGGGCACCGCGCAGTCCCACTTCCTCCTGCACGGTGAAGACGGCAATGAGGTGGTGGGGGGAATCCTGGAGCTCCCGGAGCGCCTGCACCAAGATGGCACAGCCGATGCGGTCGTCCATGGCCTTGGCCACCACCCGGTCGCCCAGGTCCTGGAAGGGGCCGTGAAAGGCGGCCATGTCCCCGATGCCCACCTGTTTCTCGGCAGCGGCGCGGCTACTGGCACCGACGTCGATGAACAACTTCTCCAGTTTGAGATCCTTGAGCTCGTCCACGGGTTCCGAGCCGATGACCCCGGCGGCCCCCCCGGCAAACACCACGCGCGTGCCGATCAGGGCGAGGGCATTGACGCCCCCGATGTTGGAGAACCTCAGAAAGCCCTTGTCGTCGATGGCCGTGACGATGACACCGATCTCATCCATGTGGGCGGCCAGCATCACCCGCTTGCCGCTACCCGTCCCCGGCCGGAAGGCGATGAGGTTGCCCAGCGCATCGGTGCGCACTTCCTTCACCAGCGGACGGATCAAAGTATCGATGGTCTCGCGTACCGGCGCTTCGCTCCCCGACGGGCCGAAAGCCTGGGTGAGCTCGCGGATCAGCTCCTTCATGGGCGAAAACCTCCCTCAATGCTCTTGAGAAACAGCGTCAGCAGCCGGACCGTGTGGCGGAAATCATCGAGGCTGGCCACGCTGGCTGGCCCGTGTATGTAGCGACAGGGTACCGAAACCCCGGCCGTGGGTACGCCTTCGCGGGTCAGGTGGATCCTGCCGGCATCGTTGGCGCCTGCCGTGCCTCTCCGGAACTGGAATGGCACCTGGTGGGCCTGGGCTAGCCTGACCAATTCGTTGACCATGGCCCGGTTGGGCAGGGTACCACCGTCGGCGATGCTCAGCGCCGGCCCCTGGCCCAAGCTGGTCACCCGGAATTCCTCATCAATGCCCGGCAAGTCTGCGCAGATGGTCCCCTCGATGGCGATGCCCAGCTGGGGATTGACCCGGTAGGCAGCAACCGCGGCTCCCCGTAGTCCCACTTCCTCTTGAACGGTGAAGCAACCGTACACCGGCAGGTTGATCTCTTCCTTGAGCAGGGAGATGAGTACCGCGCAGCCAATGCGATCATCCAGGGCCTTGCCCTTCACCAGCCCGGCACCGAACTCGGCGTAGGCGGTGTCGAACACGGCAAACTCCCCTAACGCGACCTTCTTCTCCGCTTCCTCTTTGCTCTTGGCCCCGATGTCGATGAACAGCTGGTCGGTACGCAAGGGAGTCTCACGTTCCCTGGCTTCCTGGAGGTGGATGGGTTTGGCTCCGATCACCCCCGGGATGCGGTCCTTGCCGATGCGGACGCCCTTGGACACCAGCACCCGGTCGTCGATGCCGCCTACCTTGCGGAACTTGAGCATGCCGCTTCTTTCGTAGCCCGAGATCATAAAACCCACTTCATCCATGTGGGCGGCCAGCATCACCCGGGGTCCCGGGGCGTGCGGATTCCTCACGGCGATGAGATTGCCCAGGGTGTCCCCTTCCAGGGAGTGCACCGCGCCCTCAAGTTCCGCCCGGATGATGGCCCGCACTTCCTGTTCCTGGCCGGATACTCCCGCCGCCTCGCTCAGCCTTTTCAGGACCATGTCAATCCCTCCACAAATGGACCATCCACCGCGGCCACGAAGAAGGCCAAGAGCTTGCCCGCCCGCTCCACGTCGGCGAAACTCAGAGTCTCCACAGACGTGTGCATGTAACGCAGTGGAATGGAGACGATGCCGGTGGGCACCCCGTCCCTGGAGACCTGCATGAGCCAGGCATCGGTACCGCTGCTGCCCGGCAGCACCTCGGTGCCTACGGACACCCCGGCATCCTTGGCGGCCTTCTGCAAAAGACCGTGCACCTTGGGATGGATATTGGGACCCACGCCCAGGACCGGTCCTTTATCCAGGGGGAAAGTGTGGTCTTCGGAGACGCCGGGACTGTCGCCGTGGCCGACATCAATGGCCAGCCCCACGTCTGGGACCAGACCGTAAGTGCTCACGATGGCTCCCTTGCCGCCGATCTCCTCTTGGGCCGTGGCCACCAGGTAGACATCGGCGGCAAAGTGCATGCGTTTGAGCCATTCCAGGCAGATGAGCATGGCCACTACCCCGCACCGGTCATCCATGGCCTTACCAGACTGCAGCCCGTTGGCCAGTTCAGTATAGGGCCGGGCAAAGGTAACCAGGTCGCCCACGGCGACGACCTCTTGGGCAGGATCCGCCCCCAGTCCCACATCGATGAACAGGTCTTCCCACTTCATGGCCTTGGCGGCTTCCCCCGGCGCCAAGAGATGGGGCGGTTTGGTCCCGATGATCCCCGGCAGCGCTTGCCGGCCGTGAACCATCACTTCCAGGCCGGGCAGGATGCGCTGGTCCACCCCGCCTACCCGGGTAAAGCGCAAGAATCCCCGTTCGTCGATTTTCGTCACCATCATGCCGATCTCGTCCAAGTGGGCGGCGAGCATCACCGAGGGTCGCGGCGGGCTTCCCGGCCCGGTCTTCTTGGCAATGAAGTTACCCAGAGCATCTATGCGCATGTCGTCCACCCACGGCCCGAAGGCCTCCTGCAGCTTAGGGTGCAGCCCATGCTCAAACCCGGAGACGCCGGCCGCTTCAGAGAGGGCTTTCAGCAACTGTCTCGCTTCCAAATGTCTGCCTCCTTTCCCAAAGGAAGGTCCTCCCTATCCCCGCAGACGTTTCCATTGCCGAAGGGACTATTCCTGCTCCCCGGCCACCGGGGGGATCACGCAGCTGAGCTCCAGTTCTCTTTCCAAGCGCCGGATAGAGATGCCGGTCAAATCCCGTTGCCAAGGGTCGAAGGCTACAGGCGGCAGCAGCAACAGGTCGGTGCCGTCAGGCGGGGGCTGGGCACGCAAGCTGTTCGCCACATCACTGACGGTGAGTAGACCGGCGCAGGCGATGGAACCTCCAAAGAAGCTGCACGGCACCGCACGCACGGACGCGCCGGTGCCGGCCCGGGCCAGCGCCAAGCGCAGGGCCGTCTCGCCCAAGCGCGAGGTTATGACCAGGGGCTTTTTCGCCCGACCTGAGGATGCGGCGATGGCCGCCACCACATCCCGGGCCACGTCCCAAGTGAAGACGGCCCCCGGCAGACGCCCGGCGCCCTTCTTCAGGATGAGCTCCCCCCGCCCGGCTACTACCACCCGGGGGTCTGCGGCCTTTACCAGCCGGAAGAAGGCATCTACCCGGGAGAACGGCACTACGCCGTCGATGGACACCACGACATCACCCGGGCACATCCCGGCGGCCTGGGCAGGAGAACCGGCCAGCACCCCGGCCACTAGCGGCCGGAGGTCCCGGGCATGCGGTGGCTCCAACATCACCGCCACGCCGGTAGTCGCATTGAGTTCCGCCACCAGCTCTTCCAAGCGCAATCGCGTGCCGGGCGGCGGCAGCAGGGCGGGAGGCGTAAGGCGGGTAAAGCCCGGTTCCATCACCCGGATGCAGGTCGCCCCCTCCCGGGCCAGGAACCTGACGGTACCGGCGATGTCTTCATACCCGGCCACCTGTGGAAGGGCCACCAGACTCCCTTCAAACGGGATGCTCAACCGGGAGGCCAGAGTTACGGAGGTGATGCCTGCCGGGGCCCGCGGGTCTCCCATCATCAGGGAGCGCCGGGCCGGGTCGGCGCTGTTTAGAGAAAAGACTAGCTCCACGCCCAAGCCGGCCAGGGCGCCGGCCAGCTGCGAACTGAGGAGGGTGCCGTTGGTGGTAAGACGGATACGGCCGGCCGGGAACCGGTTACGCACCAGCTCCAAGGCCGGGAGCAGGAGCGGATAGGTCAGGGGTTCTCCTTCCTTGATGCGGGTAACCGACTCGCCGATGACGATTTTGTCCGCGCCGGCCAGCCAGTCCAAGCTGGCCCGCACCTCTTCGAGAGGACGGACCCCCAGATCGAAGACCTCTACTCCCGGAGGATTGTAGCGGTGGCTGCAGAAAAGGCACGAGGCATCACAGCGGGAGGTCAGAGGGAGGATCCCGCGCCGGGCCGCTTGGTACAGGAGGGCGGCGCGGGCCGGCCCCGGTACCGGGGTCACGGGGCCCCGCCGATTTCCCGGGCCGGCACGCCCCCGACCACGGCACCCGGCGCTACGTCCCGCGTCACCAGCGCTCCGGCGCCCACCGTCGCCCCGTCGCCGATGGTCACCCCGGCCAAGATGATGGCATTGGCCCCGATGAGCACCCGGCTGCCGATGTGCACCGGACCCCGTCGCCACTCGTCCGTGGTGAACTCGTGGGTGAGGATGGTGGCATTATAGCCGATGACCGTGAAGTCGCCGATGCTGATCAGCTCCGGAAACAGCAGGTCGAACATGGCCATGACCCCCAACCCTACCTGACTGCCGATGCGCATGCCCAGCCAACGATAGAGGGAGGCCTTGAGACCCAAGAACGGCAGGATGCGCCCAAGGCTGATGACGGCGAAGTTGAGCGTCGTTCGCCAGGGTGAGGCGATCCGGGCCCAGCGGTACATGGGGTTGACCCCGGCGGGCACCCGGTGACGCTCTATTCGTCGCATCCGGACCTCCCCAAGGGCAGGTTGGCCATGGCGTTGAGGTGGAGACCATGACTGACTCCGCGCCGCCGCGCATAGGCACCGCACGATGCGATCATGGCGGCATTATCCGTACAATACTCCAGGCTCGGGATGAAAAGCTCCCAGCCCCCGGCGGCGCCGGCCCGGGCCAGCTCGGACCTGAGCAGCGTGTTGGCCGCCACTCCTCCTGCCACCAGTACCCGGCGCACCTCCCGGGCCCGGCACAGGGCCACGGTGCGGGTCACCAGCACGTCGGCTACCGCCCGCTGGAAGCTGGCGGCCAGGTCGGCCAGCTCCTGCCGGGTCCGGCCGCCTTTCTCCAAATGCAGGAGACATGCGGTCTTAAGCCCGCTGAAGCTGAAATCGAAGGTCCCGGGTTCAAGGTAGGAGCGGGGCAGAGGCACGGCGTAAGCGTCGCCCTCGCGGGATAGCGCATCGATGAGCGGGCCGCCCGGATAACCGAGGCCCATGGCCCGGGCCAATTTGTCGAAGACCTCGCCGGCGGCGTCATCCCGGGTCATGCCCTCCAAAATCAGGCGGCCATGGTCTTCCACATAGACGAGGTCCGTATGGCCACCTGATACCACCAGGCACACGGCTGGAAAACTAGGTTCGGGCCCGGATCCCAGAAAATTGGCGTAGAGATGCCCTTCCAGGTGGTTGACGCCGATGAGGGGACATCCGGTGGCCAGGCACAAGGACTTAGCCACCGACACGCCTACCAAGAGGGCGCCGGCCAGGCCCGGCCCATAGGTGACGGCAATGCCATCCAAGGCGGCCAGGCCGGTACCTGCCTCATGGAGGGCCCGGTCGACGACCGGGAGAATGCTCTCCAGGTGACGGCGGGAGGCCAGCTCCGGCACCACCCCGCCGTACCGGCGGTGGAGACCCGCCTGGGACGCGATGACGTTGGAGGCCACCACCCGGCCGCCGCTGACTACGGCCGCCGCCGTTTCATCGCAGGAGGTCTCAATTCCCAGCACCAGTTGACCCAAGGCTACCTCCCGCTCCCCGGGTCCAGTACACCCGGCGGGATAGCGTCGGCAAGAAGCGCAGAAGCTCCCGGTCCACCGTCATCACCGGCAGCTGCCAGCCTAGTGGGCGGCACCTGCCGTCGCCGCTCCGGAGCCGGCCAGGGTGAGGTACAAGGAGATGGAGGCGACGGCCAGACCGCAACCGAGCAGGACCAGGGACTGGTGACCGTAGCGCACGCCCAGAAAACCCGCCATGCCACCACTGGCAAACGCCGCCAGCTTGGTGAACAGGAAGGCTATGCGCGGCCGGTCACCCACGGAGACGGCCAGGGCGAAGTCGGTGAGATCACCGGTGATGTGCGTGGTCCTACCCAAGACTACTTGCGACGTCGCGCCGTTCTGCAATCCGCCGGCCAACGCCAAGCTTGCGGCTACGGCGAGCTGGGTAGAAAAGACCGCACCGGCGGCCAGGGCGGTGACGACCGCCCCGGCCACCAGCAGTCCGGCACTCCACATTAACACCCGGGGCACACCTCGACGCGGCACCAGGAAGCCGGCAAAGATGGCACCGGTTACGAAGCTGGCGATGAGCGTCCCCACCAGCAACCCTTCCGGCCGGTTGAATGCCAAATCCCGTACCAGGTCGTTTAGACGGCCGCTCATGTGCATGGTGCGCTCCTGGACGATACCAACGGTGGCGGCGCCATTAACCACCCCGGCGGAAAAGCTCAACCCCGCCCCCACCAGGAACCTGACCCGGTCTTTGGCCAGCACCTCCAAATCGGTGCCGGTCCCGGTGGTGCCCGTCATGACTCTTCACCGGCACAGACAGCCACTCTCTCCACCCGCACCGGCACGACCTTAGTATTGGGCGTGGTTCCCACCGGGTCGATGACCTCCGCCGACGTGAGCAGGTTGGTAGCCTGCTCACTAAAATGGATGGGCTTGAACACCACGCCGGCGATCACCCGGTCGCTGACTCTGGCCGTGGTGACCACGCTACCATGCCTTGATGTCACCCGGACGGTATCCCCATCACTGATGCCCAGCGCAGCAGCGTCGGCCGGGTGGATCTCCACAAAGTCTCCCGGCGCCAGCGCGTTGAGCCCGGGTACGTGCCTGGATATCACGTGGTGGAAGTGCTGCAACATCCGCCCGGTGGTCATGGTAAGTGGGTACTCTTCACCGGGCAAGTCCGGAGATGGAGTGTACCGCAATGGCCAGAATTCCGCCTTGCCCAGGCGGATGAACTCCCCTACATGCAGGACCGGCGTACCGGGATGGCCCGGGGCGAGGACCGGCCAGCGCAGCTCCTCGGTCTCCAGGCGCCGGTGGCTGATGCCGGCATAGATCGGTACCAGCGACGCTATCTCATCCATGATCTGCGCCGGGTGGGTGAAGTCAAAACCCCGGTACCCCAAGGTACGTGCCAGCAGACAGAGGATATCCCAATCGGCCCGGGCCTGACCGGGCGGATTCACCACTTTCCGCACCAGCTGCACCCGGCGATCGGTGGCGGTGAAGGTGCCGTCTTTTTCGGCAAAGCACGCAGCCGGCAATACCACGTGAGCGAAGCGGGCAGTATCGGTGAGGAATATGTCCTGGACCACTACGAATTCCGCTTCCTCCAACCGGCGGCGAACGCCGGCAGACTGGGCAATGCTGTTGGCCAGGTCGGCACCGATGATGTACCAACACTTGATCTGGGGATCCAAGTCCCACTTCTCCGGCGGTCCCCAGCCTTTAGCCCGGGTGTGGAATTGCTTTACCGTGGAAAGGCCCGACCAATCGGGCAACGGATAGCCCCATCCCTTCTCGAACTTCTCCCGGCTGGAGGCGAACTCCCCTAGTCGCGGGTACAGCTCGTAGCCCGGACAGAACTGGTAGCCCGGGTACCACGGCGGGGTACAGCCCATATCTGTAGCGCCCTGGACGTTATTGTGGCCGCGCAGGGGCGCGATGCCCGAAGCCGGCCGCCCGATGTTCCCGGTCATCATGGCCAAGTGGGCCAGAGCCCAGACGTTGGCATGCCCGTGAGAGTGCTGGGTGATGCCCATGGACCAGCAGATGATGGCCGGTTTGTTCTGAGCATAGGCGTGGGCGGCTTCCCGGATGGACTCCACGGGAACGCCGGTGACTTGGGCTGCCTCATCCAGGGTGAATTCCCTGAGCGATGCGGCGAAGGCCTCGAAGTTGGTAGTGCGGTTAGCGATGAATTCGGCGTCATGCAGGCCGTCCTCCAAGATGACCTTGGCCATGCCCATGAGTAGCGCCACGTCGGTGCCCGGTCGCAACGCCAGCCGGAGATGGGGCAGTTGGCCCAAGGGTATGGCGCGCGGGTTGGCGATGATGAGGCGCGCACCGCTCGCCACGGCGCTGCGTATTTCCGCAGCGACTATGGGATGGGCTTCGCTGGGATTGCAGCCGATCACCAGCAGGCAGGAAGCGTCCCGGATCTGCCACACGGGTACGGTCATGGCGCCGCTGCCCAGCACGGGGATGAGACCGCGCACGGTGTTGGCATGACAGAGATGGGCCACTTGGGCCACGTTATTGGTACCCATAACCACCCGGGCAAACTTCGACGTCAGGTAGATCTCCTCGTTGGTGGTCTTGGGGCTACCAAAGACCCCCACCTCCGGACCCCGGTAGCGGGAAAAGGCCTCTTTGATCAGCTGCAGCGCCTCGTCCCAGGTGCTCTCCTCCAGGCGGCCGTTCTTGCGGACCAGCGGCATTTTTAGGCGCTCGGGGTCGTTCACGTAATGCCAGCCGAATCTGCCCTTGACACAGAGTCGTCCCCGGCTGGTAGTGTGTTCCAGGTTGGGGCGTGCGCCGACCACCCGGTCGCCCCGGGCCCCCAGCACCAGCTCGCAGCCGGTGCCGCAGTACGGACACACGGTGTTGACTTCCCGGGCAGGCGGCACCTCGCCTCTAGCGGTGATGGCGCCCGTTGGGCAGACCGTAAGACACTGGCCGCAGGATTCGCAGCGAGTGTCGAGCAGGCCCGGGGCCGCTCCGGCCGTGGCGACGCGGTAACGCATGGCCAAGGCACCGATGCCCTGCACTTCCTTGCAGGCCCGCACGCACTGGCCGCAGGTGATACAACGGTTGGGGTCGATATCAATGAACGGATGGCTCCGGTCCACCGGCCGGAACTGACGGAAAGTGGGGAACAAGTCCGCATCCAAGCCCAACTCGGAGGCCACCTCGCGGAGCCGGCAGTCATGGGCCGCGTTGCACCCGCACTCCAGGCAACGCCTGGCCTCGGCCACGGCCAGGTCCGGGTCCAGGCTCCCCTCAACCTCCTCAAAACTCCGGATACGGTCCTGCACCCGGGTCCGCTCGGCGTGATGCCGCCCTTTGCGCTCAACGCCGGCAAATTCCTCCGCCAGCAGCTCCTGGCGGCCCTTCACCTTCTGCAGGTTGAATGGCCTTACGGGCGCCAGCTGTGGTTCCCCCTGCAGGTAGCGATGGATGGCGAACGCCGCCCCCCGGCCCGCCGCGACCGCCTGTACGGCAGTGGCCGCGCCGCTGACCAGGTCTCCGCCGGCGAAAACCCCCGGGCGCGAGGTGGCCCAGCTCTCGGGATCCACTATAAGCGTGCCGCCCCGGCCGGTGTGTAGGCCATCGACACCCGCATACAGCGAGTCGTCAGGAACCTGTCCGATGGCGGCGATGACGCTGTCTACGCCGATGACGTAATCAGACCCCGGTATGGGCTCGGGCCGGGCCCGGCCGCTGGCGTCGGGTTCACCTAGTCGCATGCGCAGCAAGGACAGCTTCAGGCCCCC
>DMHJ01000025.1 GCA_003449495.1 Clostridiales bacterium UBA8153 | reverse complement strand
GGGACTAGGTGTCCCGTCACATCCCTATTTTGCCGACCTGTTGCCACCCCCCGTAAAGCCGCGCACGGTCCAGCCGCGAGCGGTGACGTGAACCAGGATGGCCCCGTGCAGGTCGGTACGCCAGACCTGCATGCCCGCTGCCGCCAGACGGTCCAAGACCACCGGCGATGGATGGCCGAACTGCCCACCCGCACTGATGACGGCGTGCCGGGCGCCGACGGCCCGCAGAAACTCCGGGCTCGAGGAAGTGAGGGAACCGTGATGGGCCACTTTGAGGAGGTCCGCCGCCAGGTAGGACCGGTGACTTGCCAGTAGCCGCCGCTCTACGCAGGCGTAGATGTCTCCGGTCAGCAGCATGGACCACTGCCCGTAGCTGGCCCGTATCACCAGCGAACTCTGGTTGGGCTCGCCCACGAAGCCATCGGGCGGATGCAGGACCTTTAGCCCGATGGCGCCGACCTGCAGCCGTTGGCCTGCATATGCCACTCGCACTTCGCCTCCCGTCCGCGCTACCGCCGTTACCAGCTCAGGCGGCGGCCAGCCGGCGTCTGGCGTAGCCACCACCAGGTAGCGGCAGCGCAAGCTGCGCAACACATCCAGGGCGCCGCCGTAGTGGTCATCGTGGGCATGGGTGATGAGCAGCACATCGATGCGGCGCACGCCGGCCCGCCGCAGGTAGGGGACGATAGTGAAGGCGGCCGGTGATACGGTGAGTCCCGGCGGTCCGGTATCTACCAGCACCACCGGCCCGTCCCCCACCCGGAACAGAATGGCGTCCCCTTGCCCGACATCGAACACCACTACTTCCAGGCCGGAAGGCCCCGGCACGGCCATGGACCACACCAGGACCGTAAAGGCGGCCAGCGCCCAGGCCCGGCGCCGCCGGGGCGACCGGTCCAGCCCTGCCAACAAGAACAGATAGTATCCCGTCGCGCCGGCCAGACCGAAAGCCGGTATGGCTACAGAGGCGCCCGGTAGCCCACTGCCCAAGGCGGCGCTACCCTCCAACACCGCTAGGGCCACGCCTACCGGCGCTCCCAGGAGCTGGCCCAAAGGGGCGCTGAGCAGACCCAAAAGGGCGGCGACCAGGCCACCCACCAGCGCCGCCATGGCCGCCGGCACCGCCACCAGGTTGACCAGAATGCCTACGGAAGCCAGCCGGCCGAAATGCCAGCCTAGGATGGGCAAGGCCGCCAGCTGCACCGCCGTGCTGGTGGCCAGTGAAGCGCCCACCAAGCGGGGCAGCCGGGTGAGCCGCGACTGCAAGCTGGGCGCGATGAGGACCATGCCGGCCACGGCGGCGAACGAAAGCTGGAAACCGGCGGTGTAGAGCCAAGGAGGCCAAAACCACAGCACCACCAGGCTGGCCGTGCTCAGGGAAACCAGGGGGTGGAGGTTCCGGTGGGCTAAGTGGGCACCCACGCTCAACCCGTACATGATCGCCGCCCGCATGACCGCCGGGCCCATCCGGCACAGTCCCGCATAGAAAGCGACGGTGCCCAGGCCGAAGAGGTGCGCTGCCCGGCCCAGCCCAGCCTTGGCCGCCACCCAGGCCCCGGCCAGCCCCACTACGCCGGCGTGCATCCCGGAGACGGAGAACAGGTGGGAGATGCCGGATGCGACGGCCTGCTCCCGCAATCGGGGGGTAAGTTGCGAAGTATCGCCGAAGAGCAAGGCGCGCAACAGACCGGCATCCCCTGGAGAGAAACTCCTCTCCAGAGAGCTTTTCAGAAGCGAGCGGACGCCATCCCAGGCATCGCGTCCCGCCCGCACCGACTGAAGACGGCCGCTCATCTCCCAGTAGATGCCGGCGGCGTGCCAGCGGTGCCGGGGATCGGTCTGGCCCGGGTTGCTGGGGCCGCGCAGAGGCGCCAGCTGCCCGCTCACGGTTACCACATCGCCCGGGGTTACCTGGTGCCGCCCGGGTCCGGAAACGCTCACTCGCACTCTTCCCCGCCCGGGGGAGGCTACTTTCACCGCCAGCCGGGAAGAAAAACGCCCGGCCTCCACCAGCTCTACTCTCCCCTGGATGGTGGTCTGGCCGGAGAACAGGGTGCCGGGCAACGCCGCCCGCCACCAGGCCAACCGCACCATGCCCAGGAGGGCGATGATCACCAGCAGCACTGCCAGGCGTAGTCTGGGCCAAGAGGAGGCTACCCGCCAGGTTGCCGCCAATCCCAGCAGGCCGGGGGCGATCCAAGCAAGAGACACTACGTCAACCGTCTGGCCCAGCCAAAGGCCGGCGGCGAAGGCCGGCCCCAGCAGGTAGTAGAGGTGAGGCACGGACGGTACCCTCCAGGCCTAGCCACCGGCCCTTCCCGCATTCGGCAAAGAGCCGGGCTACTCCTGCCAGCTTTTGCCAAGCACCGTCGGCGGCCTTCCCCCGGTAACCGGCCGGGCTTACCGCCTGGCCGGGCGTCCATGCAGCCGGAAACGAAACGGCCCGCCCCCGGGTTACCCGGGAGCGGGCCTGACGCGTGGTTCCTAGTAGTCCATGTCCGGCCCACCCGGCGGGTAGGGCGGCTTCTTCTCTTCCTTCTGCGGGGCTTCGGCCACCAGTACCTCGGTGGTGAGCACCATGCCGGCCACGCTGGCCGCGTTCTCCAGGGCGTACCTGCAGACCTTCACCGGGTCCACGATGCCGTGCTCGGCCAAATCCACCATCTCACCGCTGATGGCGTCTAGGCCCACTCCATTCCTGGTCTGGGAGCGCACTCGCTCGACGATGACCGAGGCCTCCAGCCCGGCGTTGTGGGCGATCTGGCGCAGGGGTTCCTCGAGGGCGCGCCGGATGATGGACATGCCCACCTTCTCATCACCCTCCAGCTGCAGCGCGTCCAACTTGGGGATGACGTTGATGTAGGTGGTGCCGCCTCCGGGTACCATGCCTTCTTCTACGCCGGCCCGGGCGGTGGCCAGCCCGTCTTCGACCCGGTGCTTCTTCTCTTTCAGCTCGGTCTCAGTGGCGGCTCCGACCTTAATCAAGGCCACGCCCCCGGCCAGTTTGGCCAGGCGCTCCTGCAGCTTCTCCCGGTCATAATCCGAATCGGTGTCCTCGATCTGCTTGCGAATCTGTCCCACCCGGGCGTCAATGCGCTGCTTCTCGCCGCGACCCTCCACGATGGTGGTCTTCTCCTTGGCGATGCGCACCTTGTTGGCCTGGCCCAGCATATCCATGGTGATGTTCTCTAATTTGACACCGATGTCTTCGCTGATGAACTGCCCGCCCGTGAGGATGGCGATGTCCTCCAACATGGCCTTACGCCGGTCGCCGAATCCCGGTGCCTTCACCGCAGCCGTCTGCAGAGTGCCACGGATCTTGTTGACTACCAGCGTAGCTAGGGCTTCACCTTCGAGGTCCTCAGCGATGATCACCAGGGGCCGGCCCTGGCGGGCCACCTTCTCCAACACGGGAAGCAGATCGGCCACCGCCGTGACCTTCTTCTCGTAGATGAGGATGAGGGGATTCTCGAGCACAGCCTCCATGGCCTCGGGGTTGGTGACGAAATAAGGGGAAATGTACCCGCGGTCGAATTCCATGCCCTCGACGACCTCAACGGTGGTCGCGGTACCCTTGGACTCCTCCACGGTGATGACGCCGTCTTTGCCTACCTTATCCATGGCCTCGGCAATGAGTTTCCCGATCTCCGGATCATTGCCGGCAATGGCTGCCAGGTGCTCGATGTCCGCCTTGGTCTCCACCGGAGTGCCCAGCTCCCGGATCCCGGCCACGGCCACCTGGACGGCCTTGTCAATGCCGCGCTTTATGAAGACGGGGTTGGCTCCGGCGGTAACGTTACGGAGACCCTCGCGAACGATGGCGTGGGCCAGTACTGTGGCAGTGGTGGTACCGTCGCCGGCCACGTCGTTGGTCTTAGAGGCAACTTCCCGGCAGAGCTGGGCCCCCATGTTCTCATAAGGATCTTCCAGTTCGATCTCTTTGGCCACCGTCACACCATCCTTGGTGATGACTGGCGACCCAAACTTCCGGTCGAGGACCACGTTGCGCCCTTTGGGCCCAAGCGTGACCCGCACAGCGGCGGAGACTGCTCCCACGCCTCTCTCCAGCGCTTTACGGGCCTCTACATCAAAGGCCAGTATCTTTGCTGGCATCCCAGATTTGCCCCCCTTCTAGCGTTACTTGACGGCCAGGATATCGCCTTCTCTGACTACGAGATACTCCTCACCGTCAATCTTCACTTCGGTGCCGCTGTACTTGGAGTAGATCACACGATCGCCAACCTTAACCTCCGGGGCTAGCTTGGTCCCGTTGTCAAGGATGCGGCCCGGGCCCACAGCCACGACCTCGCCCTCCTGGGGCTTGTCCTTGGCCGTATCGGGAAGGACGATCCCGCCTTTGGTCTTTTCCTCGGCGGTGACAGGTTTGAGGACTACCCGGTCGGCAAGCGGTTTGAGCATGAACTAGGTTACCTCCTTTCCTTACGTTGCGGAATGTGGCTGGCACTCTCCAAGGGTGAGTGCTAGCCAACCCTATTATAGCCAGCCCCCCGGAGGCTGTCAACAGTTGCACCGCGGCTTCCCGGGGATGAGATCGGCCT
>DMHJ01000145.1 GCA_003449495.1 Clostridiales bacterium UBA8153 | reverse complement strand
ACCGTACCTTCGACGTCGCGCTCGCGCCTGGCGATTTCGGCCCCGCCCAACCGCCCGGAGACCACGATCTTGCAGCCTTTCGCCCCTAGGCGCATGGCCCGTCCGATGGCCTGCTTCATGGCCCGGCGGAAGGACACCCGCTTCTCGATGGCCGCAGCCACGCTCTCGGCCACTAGTTGCGCGTCGACCTCGGGGACCTTGACCTCTACGATGTTGACGGACACCTGCTTTTTCGTCATCAGCTCCAGCTTTTTCCGCAGGTCCTCCACACCGGCTCCGCCTCGCCCGATCACCATGCCCGGTTTGGCGGTGTGGATGGTCACTTTCAGGCGGTTGGCCGCCCGCTCGATTTCCACCCGGGAAATGCCCGCATGATACATGCCCTTTTTGACAAACCGGCGCAGCTTGATGTCTTCATGGAGCAAGCCGACATAGTCACGCTTGTTAGCGAACCACCTGGCGTCCCAGTCTCTCACGATGCCGATGCGCAAACCCTTGGGATGTACCTTCTGTCCCACTCACCGACCCTCCCTTCGTTCCCGGACTACCACCGTTACGTGGCTGGAACGCTTCAGTATGGCAAACGCCTGACCGCGCTGTCTGGGGTGAAACCGCTTCAGGGTCGGCCCCTCCCCCACGAATGCCTCGACAATGTAGAGGTCATCCATGGCTAGGTCCAGGTTGTTGGAGGCGTTGGCCGCTGCCGAACGCACCACTTTCTCAATGACCCGTGATGCCCTCTTGGGTGTATACCTGAGTATGGAAAGGGCTTCCCCGACGCCTTTCCCCCGGATCAGATTCAGCACTATCCGGACCTTCATGGGCGCGATCCGGATGTGCTTGGCCGTAGCCCTGGCCTCCACCAGCGGCTCCCTCCTTCGCCAGCTACTTGAGCGCAGTTGACCGTTCGGTGTGATGGCCGTGCCCACGGAAGGTCCGGGTGGGAGCGAATTCTCCCAGGCGGTGGCCGACCATCTCTTCGGTGACGTACACCGGGACGTGCCTCCGGCCATCATGCACGGCGATGGTGTGGCCCACCATGTCCGGGACGATGGTAGAAGCCCGGGACCAAGTCTTGACAATCCGCTTCTCGCTCCTGGTGTTGAGAGCGGTGACCTTGGCCATGAGTTTGGCATCTACATATGGGCCCTTCTTCAGTGACCTGCCCATGAGGCTATCCCCTCTTCCTTACTTGCGACGCCTGACGATGTACTGGCCGGAAGCTTTCTTCTTACGGCGGGTGCGATAGCCGAGGGTGGGCACGCCCCAGGGAGTTACGGGTTGCGGGCGCCCGATGGGCGATCTGCCCTCACCGCCTCCGTGAGGATGATCCACGGGATTCATGGCGACGCCGCGCACGGCCGGCCTCCGTCCCCTCCAGCGCTTCCTTCCGGCCTTCCCGATGACGATGTTTTCGTGCTCCACATTTCCTACCTGGCCTACGGTGGCCCGGCAGTCTTGGGGCAGCAGGCGCTGCTCCCCGGAGGGCAGACGCAGTAGCGCGTAATTCCCCTCCTTAGCCATGATCTGGGCGGAAGTACCGGCCGACCGCACCAGCTGGCCGCCTTTGCCCGGCTTCATCTCTATGTTGTGGACCATGGTACCGGTGGGCATATGGCGCAACGGCAGGCAGTTCCCGGCCTTGATATCCGAACCGGGGCCGGAGATTATGCTACTCCCTACGGTAAGACCGTGGGGAGCCAAAATATACCGTTTCTCGCCGTCGGCATAGCTGACCAGCGCGATGCGTGCCGACCGGTTGGGATCGTACTCGATGGACTTCACCTTGGCTGGAATGCCGTCTTTTTCTCGCTTGAAGTCCATGATCCGGTAGCGCCGGCGCACTCCACCGCCCCGGTGTCTTACCGTGATCTTGCCACGGACATTGCGCCCGGCGTGCTTCTGCAGACTCCGGGTTAAGGACTTCTCCGGCTGCGGGCGGCTCAGCTCCTCAAAGCTGCTCACCGTCATCTGCCTGCGTCCCGGCGACGTCGGTTTGAACTTTCTTACCGGCAAGGTTCCCCCTCCTTTCCCTGGCGGCACTAGAGACTATACTTGAAACAGCTCGATGGTCTGGCCCGCCTTGAGGCCGACCACGGCCTTCTTCCAACTGGGCTTTCTACCCTGGTACCTGCCCACGCGCCGGATCTTCCCGAGCACGCGCATGGTATTGACGCTGACCACTTCCACCTTGAAAATCTCTTCGACGGCAGCCTTGATCTGGACCTTATTGGCCCGCGCATCCACGACGAAGGTATAGCGGCCTTCCGCCTGCCCCGCATGACCCTTCTCCGTCACCAGCGGCCTGATAATGATGTCCCTGGCCTCCATCAGGAGAGCACCTCCTCGACGGCGCGCACGGCATCCCGGGTCATCAGGATGTGGCGGTGGGATAAGACATCCAGGATGTTGAGGTCCCGGGCCACGGCAGTGCCCACCCCCGGCAGGTTACGCGCGGACTTGTACACCACGGTGCTGGGAACGCCGGTGACGATGAGGGCCCGGGGGGTCTCCAGGTTCGCCAATAGCCGGGCGACGACCCGGGTCCGGGGGACCTCCAGCTCCAAGACGTCTACGACTTTGAGCCCGCCCGCGTTCAGCCTCGCCGTGAGGGCACCCCGGAGCGCCGCGCGCCGGGCCTTCCTGGGCATGACGTAGCCGAAATCCCGGGGCCGGGGACCGAACGCCACCCCGCCGCCGCGCCAAAGGGGCGACCGGATGGTGCCATGGCGGGCCCGCCCCAGCCCCTTCTGACGCCAGGGTTTTCTGCCGCCGCCCCGGACTTCGGCCCGGGTCTTGGTCTTGACCGTTCCCAGGCGACGGTTGGCCAGCTGCATGACCACCACTTGGTGCATGAGGGCGGTATTGACCGGCGCGGCAAAGATATGGTCTTTGAGTTCGATTTCGTCCACGACCTGACCGTGGACATTATACACTGGGACTGTGGCCACCCAGGATACCTCCTTTCCGACGCCTCTCGGCTCAGGACTTGCCTTTCGCTTTAATGCTGTCTTTGATGATCACCAGCGACCCGGCGTTACCCGGCACCGCTCCCTTGATCAGGAGCATATGGCGGGCCGGGTCGACCCGTACGATCTGGAGGCCCTGGGTCGTCACCCGCGCCCCGCCCATACGGCCCGGCAGTTTCCGCCCCGGGAAAACCCGGGCCGCCGCCCGGGACTGCAGGGAGCCGGGGCCCCGGTGATACTTGGAGCCGTGGGCCATGGGTCCCCGCTTGAATCCCCAGCGCTTGATACTACCGGCAAAACCCTTGCCTTTGGAGGTACCGGTAACATCCACATGCTCCCCGGCGGAGAAGATGCCGGCAGTGACCTCTTGGCCGACCGTGTAGGAGTGGACGTTATCCAGCCGCAACTCCCGCAGGTATTTGCGGGGTTTTAGGGCCGCCCGGGCGTAATGTCCTCTGACGGGGCTGGTAACGGTACGCTCCCGGCAAGCGCCAAAACCCAGTTGCACGGCGTTGTACCCGTCCCGCTCCATGGTTTTGACCTGTACGACCTGACAGGGTCCGGCCTCTACCACTGTAACGGGCACGGCATGGCCGTTTTGGTCGAAGA
>DMHJ01000028.1 GCA_003449495.1 Clostridiales bacterium UBA8153 | reverse complement strand
CGCCGATGTGCTCTTGCCCATCAACGCGGCCATGGACTACGCATTGCCCTAGAATGCGGCCCGGTGGTTGCGCCACCCCCGCAGCGGGGCCCGCGGCGTTCTGGGCCGCGCTGTGAGGGGGCCCATTGGCAGTGGGCCCCAGCTTTCCCGGTCTCTCCGCCCTATACGGCGGGGCGAGCCGGGCGGTGTTCGGCCTCCTCATGCTGGCGGTGGGAGCCGCCTTTACCACACCCTTCGCCCCGGCGGGAGACGGGAGTTTCTCCCCGCCCGTGCCCTGGTGGAGCTGGACGTTGCGGTGGTAGCCACGGCCCGGCTGGGGCAGCTGGCTCGGGCAAGCGCCTGGGGTCAATGGTGGCAGCAGGCCCAATGCCCGGCCGCCCGGGTGGAACTGGAGCATGGCAGCGTGGAGCTGGTGGCGCTCTTGGACACCGGCAACCGGCTCACCGCTCCCCTTACCGGCCTGCCGGTGATGGTGGTGGAGTGCGGGGCGCTGGACGATCTCATTCCTCATGAGTTCCGGCTTGCTTCCGGAGCGGACCCACGGGCAGGGGCTGGCCAAGAGCTGCCCACGGCGCCGGGCCCGCCCGGCTCTGCTCATTCCGTACCGCGGTATCGGCAGTGAGCGGGGCCTGCTGTTGGGTTTTGGACCCGACCGGGTGATGCTGCAGTCCCCGGCAGCCTCGGTGACCCGCCACCGGGTGGTAATCGCCCTCTGTGAGCAGGCCGTCTGCCCCGACGGCCCCTACCGTGCCCTGGTCCCTCCCCAGATGTTGGATACCGGCTAATGGTGCGCCACACCATGGTCCAAGGGGTGATCCCATGCGGAGGCGGCGATCCCGGGCCAGATTGGCCATTTGGCCGTAGCTGATCCGCGTTGGCCAGGTGCCGCGTGTAATCGCGGCCCGCCCCCTTCTCGGTGTGGCCGGCAGCGTGACCCTCCTTGCACCCCTCAGCTCCCATGAAGAGATGGCGCTCTTGGGGCGCCGGGAGCACGGGGGAGGGCGGCCTGGAAGATGGTGCTCATCGAGGGCAACCTCAGGTTGGCCGTGTGCAGCGCCGGCAGTTCGAAAACACCGGTCTCGGCAGAGGGGACCTGGTTTCCACCGGCACCATCGGACTTGCCAGAGCCGTGAGCGGTTTCGACCCGGGCTAGCGTCTCAAGGTGGCTACCGTCGTCTCCAAAGGCATGGATGACGAGATCCTCATGTGCTCGAGAAGAACCAGCCGGGCCCGGTTCGAAGTGCCCCTCGACGAGCCGCTGAACATTGAAGGGGACGGCAACGCGCTCCCGTTGGCGGACCGAAGGCGACCTAATCTACCGGGGCATGGAAGCAGAGGTGGAGCACTGGCTGTTGCGCCAGACCCTGGGCAGGTGCAGCGGCCGCGAGCGTACCCTCGTGGAGTTGCGGTACGGACTGCGAGACGGGGCAGAACGCACGTAAAAGGAAGGCGCGGATATCCTGGGCATTTCCCCGTCATGCACTTCCCGCCCGGAGAAGCAGATCATGAAGCGCCTGCACCTGGACAGCTGCCGGTTAGAGCGGCGGCAGGCGAGGCTGGGCTGCACTATCACGCAGTCGAGGCAGTTCCCAACGGCCAAGGGCCCGTCATCCAGGTGGCCGGGGGATGACCGCCGGGAGTTACCCGGCGGCCAACCGGCCGGGAAGGGCCCCCGGGCTTAGGTCTTTAGCCTGCGGCCGAGGGCGCTCTCAACGTCGCGCACTTTACCGGTCAGCCGGTCGCAGGCTCCCTCCCGGTCGTCGATTTTGATGGTGGTGATGACGCGGCGGTGAGACCGGCGCAAGGTCTGGTGGCAGGATCTGATCAGGGACATGACCTCATCCCACTCACCTTCGATAAGGGTCCCCATGGCGGTCAGCTGGTACGGGAGGCCGCTTTGGTCGATGAGGTTCAAAACCGAGGCCACCGGCTCTTTCAGGCTTTCCCCGCTGCCCAGAGGGACCATGCTCAGCTCCACTAACATACCGGCACATCCTCTCCCCGAAACCAGGTTCCCATTCCGCTAAATCGTTCGGTTAGGCGCGGTAAACTCCTGCCCGTGAAAGCACGCTACCGGGCTGCATCCGGACGGAGCCGGGCATGCGGGCCCACCCGGCTCCGGCGGAGGCAGGAGTGCGCCGGGCGCTGTCGAACCCAGTGTCCGGGCCCCATCCAGACGGGAGTGATGTCGGCATGCAGACCAAGGACGTGGTGGTCATCGGGGGCGGAGTCATGGGCTGGTCTACTGCCTATCACTTGCTCAAAGAGGGCATGTCTGGACGCCTGGTCGTCCTGGAGCGCGATCCCCTGCGCCGCGTAACCTCCACCTCCTTGGCGGTGGGCGGTTTCCGGCAGCAGTTCGGCACCGAGGTCAACATCCGCCTGGTGCGCGATTCCGTCGCCTTCTACCGGGCGTTCGCCGAGCTGATGGAAACCGGCCAGGGGAAACCGGACATCACCATGCGCCAGAACGGGTACCTGTTCTTAGGCGGCGAGCAGACCTGGCCCACTCTTGTGCGACGCCACCGGCTGCAGAGGGCGCTGGGCGTGGAGGTGGAGCTGCTGTCTCCCGCCCAGATCCTCGGGCTGGTTCCGGAAGTGGAGCTGAGCGGCCTGGTGGGTGCCGCCTATTGCCCGGAGGACGGCTACCTGGATCCCCATTCCGTGCTCTTGGGATTTGAAGCCAAAGCCCGCGCGCTGGGCGCCGAGTGCCAGCATGTTGCAGCCCTGGGTGTGGAGAGCGATGCCCACGGCATCAAGCTGGTGAAGACCACGGCGGGGACCATCGCCACCCGGGTAGTGGTGAATGCCGCGGGCGCCTGGGCCGGCGAGGTCGCCCGCCTGGCCGGAGTCGACTTGGATGTACGCCCCTGGCGCCGCCAGGTATACCTGTGCCGTACCCCGTTGCCCGAGGGCCGGGAGTTCCCCATGGTCATCGACACCACCGGGGTACACTTTAGGAGCGAGACGGGCAACCGCATCGTGGCGGCCGGGGCTACGGCCAGTGACGGACCGACCTTCGATGCGGCCTGGGATAGGCCCGCCTTCGAGGAGGTGATCTGGCCGGCCCTGGCCGACCGCATTCCCTGCTTTGATAGGCTGCTCCTGGAGAGCGGGTGGGCCGGGCTGTACGACGATAATCCCATAGATCACAATGCCATCATCGGCTGCCACCCGCAACTGGCCGGGTTCTTCCTCATCAATGGGTTTTCCGGCCATGGCCTCATGCAAGCTCCGGCCGCTGGCAGAGCCCTGGCTGAACTCATCCTCCACGGGCAGTTCCGCAGCCTGGACCTCTCGGCGCTGAGCCCCGCCCGGTTCGCCAAAGGAGAGTTGGTGGTGGAAGAAGCGGTCATCTAGTAGCCGGACTCAACGGACGGCTCCCGGGATGGGCGAAGTCGGTTCCGGGGAGGCGAGAGCTAGCGCTGTTTCTTCTGTGGTGCCAGGGCCGTCGCCACCTTCCCCGGGGCGGCGGCTTCTCGCTGACAGCTAACCCGCAGGCTTGAGGCTACCGTCGCTGCAGCTGCCGCCTACGCCTGCCAACTTCCTTTCCGGTAGGCTACGGAGGCTCGGTCTCCCAGGCTGGCCTTTCAGCTACATCCTCTCACCTGAGGACGCCGGCGCTTCCCGCCTCCAGCTCCACGTACCGGCGAGGGTAGCCGGGGCGCGCCCATCGGGCACCGCTGCAGCTCCGGGCCGGTACGGCTCGGCCGCACACCCATAACCGGTGCCCCCCGTCCCCGCCCGGCGTGGCCCCGAGGGATGCGCCTCCGCTAGGTCAATGGCGTCCGGAGCCGGTCTGTGGAAGTTCTCGACAGCTGGGCCCAAGGGCAGCCCACATGGCGGCTAGAGTGGACGTAATGGAAGTCGCCTGCTGCATGAAGATGCAGGTTCACCGGAAGGTGGCCACCGCCGGGCTTGGGCGGCTACCATAAGCCGGCATCGAGCTCTGCACAAGCCAAAGCGTCCGGGGGTGATCGTTTTTGACCGGCGGGACGACTCCGGGGGTGGGAAGACGTGGCGGTGCTCATCAAAGCTGCAAGCTCCGGCGTGAACACCTCCAGGCTGCCCGTGCTGTCCAAGGCCCGCATGGGAGAGCCATTTTTCCAGTTGAAAGCCGGAGACAGCTCGGTCCGGGAGAAACTGGTGGTCGGGAACACGCGCCTGGTGCTCAGCGTCATCCTACGCCTCAACCGCCGAGCTGAAAGTGTCGATGACCCCTTCCAGGTCGGCTATATCGGCTTGGTGGAGGCCACCGGCGACTTCGATCTCGAGCAGAACGTCAGGCTCTCGATCTACACCGTTCCCCTGATCATCGGGGAGATCCGGCACTACCGCAGGGGCAACCACCCCATCCGGGTGAGCCGGTCCTGGCGGGACCTGGCGTACAAGGCCTTGCAGGTCCGGGACCGGCTGGTCAACCGGCACGCCCGGGAGCCCACAGTCGGCGAGATCGCCACCAAGCTGAGCTGTCCCGTGAAGAGGTAGGGTGCGCGCTGGACGCCATCCAGGAGCCCAGCTCCCTCCTTGAACCCATTTGCCACGATGGCGGCGACTCCGTCTTCGTGATGGACCAGGTCGGGGATGAGCGGCTGCCGGATAGCGGCTGGCTGGACGACCTTGCCATCCGGGAAGCCATGCCCGGACTCAACGAGCGCGGAAAGCTGATTTTCAGCCTGAGGTCCTTTCAAGGGAGAACCCAAATGGAAGTGGCGGGAGACGTCGGCACATCCAGGGCCCAGGTATCCAGGCTGGAAAGGCCGGCCCTTACACATGCGAAAGCACTCGTCTCGAAGGTGGGGCTCGACGCGAGAGAATGACGTAACAGTGTTGTCGCCATACTGCTGGCCCTAGCCAGGCCCGGGGGCAGCTTGGCCGCCCTGGTCCAGCGCTACGCCCCGGCGTGGAACCCGGAGAACCTGTTTCGTCTCTGCGTCATCTCCCGCAGCAACTCCGCTGAGGACCAGGCTCTCAAACTTCAAGGGCGAGACGACGTCCTCGCAGGCCTGCGCCCCCAGCGTACGGTCGCCCGATCCCGGTAGCCCGCCGGTGGTTGGCGGTAGCCGTTGACCACGTAGCGGAACTGGCCGGCACGGTGCCCGGCATCCGCGAGCACGGGCATACCGTGGCAGTGGCGGCGGGCAGATTCGGCCTTCCTCACCGCGCGTACCATGGGTGGGGTGGGTGCTGCCGGCCGGAGAATGCTATGCGCTCCAGGTGATCATCGGTCAGGGTCAAGGTCGGGGCGGCAACTGGTGGTGCGCCCTGTTCCCCCCTCTGCCTGGTGGACATGGCCACCGGAGTCGAGAATACGCCGCTGGGAATCTGGATGCCGACCCGGTGAGCATCATGATCGAGTATGAACCGGACCGGGCGCCGGTGCGGATGCGACTGGCCGTCCTGGAGCCGATCACCCGGCTGTCCCGGCGGCCGCCATGGCACCGGGCGGCACGTTCGTAACCCGGGAGACCGGAGCCCCAGCCCGGAGCCGCCGGCTTGGCTGCGGGCCGAGGCGGTTGTGCGTGAGGTGTGATGGTGCCAGCTGCCTTCTATCCAGGCAACAGCAAGCCAAAGCCGAACCGGCGCCGCGCACCGGTCGATGATCGGCCCGGCTGTTACAGCCGGTCCTACCCCTCGCTTCCGGGTAGGGTGATCTGACCTGTTGCCTCCTTCCGGGAGTGCCCAGGAGGGTGCAGGCGTAAGGGCTGCCCGGGCGTGACCAGGTCGTTGGAGAGCAAGACGTGAAGCTGCGGGAGGGCCGGCCAGGTTGGCGAACACCCGGCGGTACCGGAGACGCGGCGAAAGCTACGCCGTCCTCTCCGGCTGCCCTCACAAGGACCGGCCGGCTGACGGGCCGGCCGGGGTCCGGGCCCGCTGCAGCGCGTAGACGATGCCCAGCGAGGCGATACCTATGGTGTCGGTCAGCAGCCCCGGGTCGATGAGCCCAAGGGCTGCCACCAGTAGGAGCAGTCGCTCATGGGTGTGGGCGGAGGTGACGAAGTGCCCATGGACGGCGATGGCCAAGGCCGCGATGCCGATGAGCGCGGTGACCGAGGAATGCAGCGCCTGCACCCAGGTGACGTCGACCAGGATGAGATCGGGAGAGAGCACGAACATGTAGGGTATCAGGAAACCGGCCGCCGCCAGCTTCAGGGCGGTCACCCCGGTCTGCATGGGATTGCCCCCGGCGATGCCCGCACCGGCATAGGCCGCCAGGGCCACCGGCGGGGTGACGTCGGCTATGATGCCGAAATACAAGATAAACAGGTGCGCCGCAATGAGCGGGACCCCTAGCTCCAGCAGGGCCGGGGCGGCCATGGTGGCCAGTACGATGTACTTGGCCGTGGTGGGAAGACCCATGCCCAGGATGAGCGAGGCCACCATGGTGAGAAAGAGGGTCAGCAACAAGTGACCGCGACCTAAGGCCACGACCAGGTGGGCAAACCTTAGCCCCAAGCCGGTCAGCGTTACCACTCCCACGATGATGCCGGCACAGGCACACGCTGCAGCCACGCCGATGGCGTTGCGTGCACCGTTTTCCAGAGCACCGGGGATCCCCCGTACCAGCTGTAGGCCGGAAACCCAGTCGCGGCGCAGGAGCGTAGCCGATAGGGCCACCACCACGGCGATGTTGATGCTCTGAAACGCCGCCCAGAACGGAGAACGCCCCACCATCAGGAAGTATACGATGGTGAAAAGGGGCACCAGCAGGTGCCAGCTGCGCCTCAGGGTGGCGCCGAGTCTGGGCAGGGACGCCCGGGGCAGACCCCGCAGCCCGGTCTTTACCGCCTCGAGGTGGACCGCCGTGCCCACGGCCAGGAAGTACAGGATGGCCGGGATCGCCGCCGCCGCGATAATGGATAAGTAGGAGATGCCGGTCATTTCCGCCATGATGAACGCAGCCGCACCCATCACTGGCGGCATGATCTGTCCGCCCGTGGAAGCGGCCGCCTCCACAGCCCCGGCGAACTCGCGGCGGTAACCTACCCTTAGCATGGCCGGGATGGTAAAGGCCCCGGTGGTCACCGTGTTGGCCACCGAAGAACCCGAGATGGAACCCAGGAGACCGGAGGCGAGCACGGCGGCCTTAGCCGGACCGCCGCGCAGGTGGCCGGTTATCGCAAACGCAACGTCGATGAAGAACTGGCCCACCCCGGTTTTCTCCAGGAATGCCCCATAGAGGATGAATAAGAACACGAAAGTGGCGCTGACACCCAGGGGGATGCCAAAGATGCCCTCAGTGGTCAGGTACAAGTGTTCGACGATGCTCCGGAGCGAATAGCCCCGGTGGTTGAGGGGGCTGGGGAAATACGGCCCCAGATGGGCGTAGGCCAGGAACACCGTGGCCAGGATGGGAAGCTCGGGCCCTACCGCCCGGCGGGTGATCTCCAGCACCAGGAGGATGGCGACTGTGCCGAAGTATAGGTCCAGGGCGTTCGGGATGCCGGCGCGGAGGATGATGGCCTCGTATTCTATCACATGATACAAGCATACCGCCGCTCCCAAAGCCGCCAACCCCAGGTCATACCAGGGAATCCGGTCTTTCCTGCCTGGTTTGGAGGCCGGCCAGAGCAGGAACGCCAATACCATGGCGAACATCAAGTGCACTGCGCGCTGTTGCATTGCCACCAGCACGCCTACGGCCGCGGTGTAGTAGTGGAACAAAGACATGGCGATAGCGATGCCGGAAACTACTACGCCTACCCACCCGGCAATTTTACGGAACTGGGAGTCGGGGTCGTATTTTTCTAGTGTCGCTTGCACGTCAACGGGCTCAAGAAATGCGGCTACACTCGGTTTCAATTCTTCGTTGTTCAAGATATCGCTCTCCTTAGTCGCAGCCACACCACGGGGCGGGTGACAACGTAAATATCTACCCGCGTACCGCGAGGGTACTGCGCCAACTCAACGCGCCGGTCCTGAAACAGGAGGGCTTGTTCAGTTTCAGGGGAGATAATAAGGCGCAGATCAGCTGAATCAACAGAGAAGACCTCGTACACGGGCACTCGCTCCAAGGAGTGAAAATAGTAGCTGGTGAAGGTGTCCCCTACCGCCACCTCAAACGTGTGCGTGGTGTGGCCAATAACCTCGACCACCAGCACACGCGCCATGGGGAAGAAAGAGGACAATAGAAGGGCAAAGGCGAACACACCGCCTAGCACGGCTGTGAACGAAGGGGCACCGCGGCGCGGTGCCCCGTATTTGCAAAACATTAACGACGCGCCCTAAAGAACCTTTCCGCGCCAGGGTGAAGCGGAATAGGCATTCCTTCCTGCGCGGTAGTAAGGGAAAGGTCTTTGCCGCGTACATGAGCCGCACCGAAGTCATCGAGGTTGTTGAACAAGGCCCGAGTGATATCATACACTAAGCGTTCTGGGAGGGTGCCCTTAACGGCAATCATGGCCCGCACGGCCACCGTTTCTACCGGAGCCGTCACACCGCGGTAGGTCCCCGCGGGAACGGTGTGTCGAATATAGAAGGGGTGAGCGGTGCGTAGCGCGTCGACTTCCGGTCCGGTGAGGGAGACAAGTGTAATCGCAATACTGTTGGCAAGTTCGGTCACAGCTGCTGTAGGCGCACCGGCGGTAACAAAAGCGGCATCGAGATGCCCGTCCCTAATTTGTGCCGTAGCGTCACCGAATGGCAGGCGCTCTGCTCTGGCCAGCGCGTCGAATTGTAGGCCGAAAGCCTCAAGTATCTGGCGGGCATTGGCCTCAGTTCCGGAACCGGCCGCACCCACAGCCACGCGTTTGCCTGCTAAATCGCGCACAGACCTGATGCCTGATGCCTCTGTGGCGACAATTTGGATTACCTCTGGGTATAGCGTGGCGATGCCGCGAATTTGGTCGTTCTTGCGGTCCCTAAACATTTCTATTCCGTTAAAAGAGTAGTAGGCGATGTCGTTCTGCAAGAAAGCTAGTTCCACTCCGTCTGCACCGGCCGTAGCCAAGAGATTGGCATTGGCGACCGAAGCCCCGGTAACGCGGGCCGAAGCCTCCATGTTGCGGATATTCTGGTTAAGAATTGTGGCAAGTGCGCCGCCGAGTGGGAAGTAGACGCCGCCGGTGCCCCCGGTAGCGATGCTGAGGAACTGCTGTTGCGGTGCACACCCAGTGGCAACGACGGCTAGGGCGGCAATGAGCACGAAGATGACGATAAGCACGCGTTTCATGATTTACCCCTCCTGTTAGTTTGTACTTTAGCATAGCCTATCGCCTACAGAATACTACAGAATCCTACAAAATAATACTTGTACAGTTCTGAAGATTATCTGGAATTGAACGACTGCAGAAGTTGACCAAATCAGGTATAATAAATGTGACGAATCTGTGTGGGGGTGCTCTTTTTTGGTCAAAGCCGATATGCACGTGCATACTATCGCCAGCGGCCACGCTTACGGCACCGTGCAAGAGATGGCGCTGGCTGCGAAGGAGAAGGGACTAGAGCTAATAGCTCTTACTGACCATGGGCCGAGTCTTCCCGGCGCGCCGCATCGCTACTATTTTAGCAACTTGTTGATTCTGCCGCGCTTTATCGCCGGCGTGGAGGTACTGCGCGGCATTGAGGCAAATATACTCAACGAGCGCGGCGAGCTTGACTTAGAGCGGCGATTCCTAGAACATCTCGATTGGGTGGCGGCGGGCTTTCACGACGACTGCATCACTCCCATGTCACGGGACCTTAACACGCAGGCCATTGTAAGGGCCATTGGCACGGGGTTGGTTGACGTGATTGTGCACCCCGGCAACCCGCAGTTTCCCATTCACCACGAGGCGGTGGTGCGGGCTATCGCCGAGGCAGGCATCGCCATGGAAATAAACAACGCCTCGCTTATCTACCCGCATCGGAGGGGAAGTGAAACGAACTGCGCAGAGCTGATAAAATTTGCCATTGGATATAGAGCGAACATTATTTTAGGCAGCGACGCGCATTCACCTTGGCAGGTGGGTGAGATTGCCAAGGCATGTGAGCTAGCTGTTAGTTGTCATCTCCCTCCTGAACAAATACTTAACCTTACCGCCGACGGGGTGCGCGAGTATCTCAAAAAAAGGGGCAAGCCTCGATATGTCGTTGATGCCCCGATAGTCTAAGGAGAGGTGTCATGAAGGGGGCAGTTAAGTTTGTCATAATCACCGGCTTATCAGGCGCGGGTAAGTCGCAAGCGGTAAAAGTATTTGAGGATGCCGATTACTTTTGTGTCGACAACCTGCCACCTGCCCTGCTGCCTAAGTTTGCCGAGCTGTGCGCGTCCGGTGGCAACATACAGCGCGCGGCCCTAGTGATGGACATTCGCGGCGGGGAGTTCTTTAAGGCGCTCTTTGACGCGCTCGCTTACCTCACCTACCATGAGTGGCCGCATGAAGTGCTGTTTCTGGAGGCGTCAGAAGAAGTCTTGGTGCGCAGGTTCAAGGAAACACGACGGAGGCACCCTTTAGCCGGAGTAGACAGTATTCAGGACGGCATTAGGCGCGAAGTGGAGATGCTAGCGGAGATTAAAAAGCGTGCGGACAAGATCATCAACACCACCGGCCTCACACCGTCCCAGCTGAAAGAAGCGGTACAAGCCTTGTTCCAGGATGGCACAGCGGGCGAAAAATTACAGATCAGGCTGCTTTCCTTTGGCTTTAAGAAAGGCATCCCGCTTGACGCCGATTTCGTCTTTGATTGTCGATTTTTGGCTAATCCACACTATGTGCCAGAACTAAAGCCGCTTACGGGGACAGATACCAGAGTGCGGCAGTTTGTGTTTGGCGATGAGGTCAGCCATTACTTTCTCGCCATGATACATGAGATGGTAAAGTTCGTCGTGCCCCATACCGTAAAAGAAGGCCGGACCCAGTTAGTAGTCGCTATCGGGTGCACCGGGGGCAGACACCGTTCCGTAGCCATGGCTGAGGCGTTAAAGGAGAAACTCGTACTGGCCCATATGCGAGTGGCGATAGAGCATCGGCACATCAGCGAGGAGGCGTAGCTTTGCGGGTCCTAAAGTGGCTGTACCCCGGGCTCAGAGTCAAACGCTACGTGTTTTTGGCAACAGCTGGTATCGGCTTTGGCATGGTGGGAGCGGCGCTATTATGGGGACGGCAGCTTTTACGAGTCCTCGAACGGCAGCTGCAGATGTACCTTGGGGCGTTTGCGGGCACGACTGTGCTCTACTATGCTACCGGTATGCTGCTGCTGGGTTTTGGCTTTGCGCTGGTCGTGGTAGCTATAAAGGGCGTGGTACACTCCATCCTCGAAGCAATCACCCCCGAGCGCGAGAGTGAGCTTATTGATGTTCTGTATCGGCGGCGCCAGCTCAAGAACGGGCCCTATATAGTGGCGATTGGCGGTGGTTCCGGTCTTTCAGTACTGCTTAGGGGGATAAAGCGATACACCAGCAACATCACCGCCATCGTCACCGTGTCGGACGACGGCGGCAGTTCGGGGCGCCTACGCGGCGAAATGGGCATGCTGCCGCCCGGGGATATCCGCAATTGCGTGCTGGCCTTAGCCGACACCGAACCCCTCCTAGAGAGATTGTTCCAGTATCGCTTTAAGGACGGAGAGCTCGGAGGACATAGTTTTGGCAACTTGCTTATCGCCGCCATGACTTCTGTTACAGGCGACTTTCAGCTTGCCATCAAGGAGTTTAGCAAAGTCTTAGCAGTGCGGGGGCGGGTACTGCCTGTAACTACCGCCGACGTGCGTCTAAGGGCTGAACTGGAAGACGGCTCCGTGGTAGAGGGCGAGACGAATGTCAGCTTATGCGGCGGGAAAGTGCGTAGCCTGTCGCTTATCCCAAGTGACGCGGAAGCACTGCCGGAAGTCCTGAAAGCTATAGCGGAAGCAGACGTTGTTTTGCTTGGCCCCGGCAGCTTGTACACATCAGTTATACCTAATTTGCTGGTGCGCGGCATAGCAGGAGCGCTGGCGGCCACGTCAGCACCCAAAGTGTACATCTGCAATGTGATGACGCAGCCGGGAGAGACGGACGGGTTTACGGCCGCGGAGCACGTATCCGCTATAGAACGCTTTTCATCGCCGCGGCTACTGGACTATGTCGTCATCAACAGCGCCAGAGTGCGCCCGCACTTACTATCTAAGTATGCCGCGGCAGGTTCCGTGCCGGTAACTATAGATTTCCCGCGTTTGCGCCAGCTAGGAGTGCACACGGTCACAGAAGACCTCTTAGATAAAGGTGACGCAGTGCGACACGACCCAGATAAACTGGCGCGCCGTGTGATACAGTTAATATCATCCGTCAAAAAAAAGTAAGATACGCGAGGAGGATACATATGCCAAAACCGATACCTACCGCCGAGCCGTTTCGCATTAAAGTTGTAGAACCGGTTAAGCTGACCACGCGCGAGGAGCGCGCAGAGAAAATCGCCGCCGCCGGGTTTAATCTTTTCGGCCTTAAGTCTACAGAGGTTTACATCGACCTCCTCACTGACAGCGGTACGTCAGCTATGAGCGACAACCAATGGGCGGGCATGATGCTCGGCGACGAGGCTTATGCCGGCAGCAAAAACTACTTTAATCTTGAGCGCACGGTGCAGGAAATTACGGGCTTTCGGTATATGTTACCCACTCATCAAGGGCGTGCGGCCGAGAACTTGCTGTTATACGTTATGTTGGCCCCAGGGCAATTTGTGCCTAACAATATGCACTTTGACACTACCAAGGCGCACGTTCTCCACAAAGGGGGCATCCCCAGAGATTTTGTCGTGCCGGAGGCCTATGACCCCACATCGCAGTATCCCTTTAAGGGGGATATGGATGTCGCTAGGCTTGATGCCTTCTTGGCAGAGCACGCTAATGATGTGCCGTTAGTTATGCTTACGGTTACCTGCAACAGCGGCGGCGGGCAGCCAGTATCGCTTAAGAACATTCGCGCCGTCAGTGAAGTGGCAAAAAAATACGGCAAACCATTCTTTATTGACGCTTGCCGCTTTGCGGAAAACGCGTATTTTATCAAGCAGCGCGAACCTAGCTACCAAGCCAAGACCATCGCCGAGATTGTCGCCGAAATGTTTTCTTATGCGGATGGCTGCACGATGTCCTCGAAAAAAGATGCGCTCGTCAACATTGGCGGCTTTCTAGCCGTCAATGACCACGCCTTGTATCAGGCGGCGAGCGGGCTCGGCGTGCTATTTGAGGGGTTCCCGACTTACGGCGGCCTAGCCGGGCGCGATATGGAGGCCATGGCGCGCGGGTTACGTGAAGTGCTGGAGGAGGACTATCTCGCCTACCGCATTGGTCAGGTTAAGTACTTAGGTGATAAGCTCCTAGAGTACGGCGTACCCATCATTGAGCCTGTGGGTGGGCATGCGGTATACCTTGACGCCAAGCGGTTCCTGCCACATATTCCGCAGCATCATTTTCCCGCGCAAGCGCTCGGGGTAGAGTTGTTCGTTGAGGGCGGTGTGCGCGGCGTAGAGATTGGCACAAACCTAGCCGGGCGCAACCCTAAGACCGGCGAGCACGATTTCCCCGCGCTGGAGATGCTCCGCCTGACCATCCCCCGCCGCGTCTACACCAACAGGCATATGGACGTCATCGCGGTGGCCTGCGCTAACGTCTATGAACGGCGCGCGGCAGTTACCGGCCTGAGATATACCTATGAAGCGCCGATTCTCCGGCACTTTACGGCGCGATTTGAGCGGACTTAGTATTTTTTTGGATGGGGGTGTCTGAGGTGACTATCGGTATCGTCTGCGCCATGCAAGCTGAGCTAGATGTGCTCAAAGACGCTTTGGCCTTGCGCGAAATAGGCAGTGGCAGCCCGTGGGACTTGTACGCCGCGCGCGGCGAGAGCGCTATTGCTCTAGTTTCCGGCGTGGGCAAAGTCAGTGCGGCTGCCGGTCTCAGCTACTTACTCTCGCACTATAGGGTCACTAAACTGATTGGCATCGGGGTCGCAGGCGGCATTGCCGAGGACTTGCGTATCGGCGACATCGTCATCTGCCGCGGCGCGGTGCAACACGACCTAGACCTTACCGCTTTTGGCTATGAACTAGGCATGGTGCCGGGTTTGCGCATACGGGAGTTCAAAGCTGATCGCGCGCTTGTGGCTAAAGCGGTGGCAGCCGCAGAGGAAATAAGCCTGCCCCTGCAGATTAGACAGGGTGTGGCGTTGACAGGCGACAAATTCGTGACACACGACGAAGGGGCGAGGTTGCGCCAAGTGCATCGCGGTGATTGTGTAGACATGGAAACCGCGGCGTGGGCACACGTTGCACATCTCTTTGGCGTACCGTGGGTGGCCGTCCGTAGTATTTCAGATCAGGCTGACGGCGAAGCACCCAAGAATTTTAAGGAGTTTTTGGGCCAAGCGGTGGGCAACATGAGCCAACTGGTATTGCGGCTTTTGGCTTCACTTTAG
>DMHJ01000062.1 GCA_003449495.1 Clostridiales bacterium UBA8153 | reverse complement strand
CCTCGCCGTGGTAGCCGAGGCCGGTAAGGGCCGCGGTCAGTCCCTCCTGGGCTAGTCCACCCCGTAGCGCCCGGGCTAGGCCCCGGCTTGCGGGCTACCTAGGCTGCCGTCATCGCGGGAGGATACCAGCGACCCGCGGGAGAGCACTGACTGCAGGACTTGGCTGATGCCAGCCGCCGGCTGGCCGGCCCGCTCCTCGGCCCGAACGCTGGGGGAGATGGCCGGCCGGCCGAAGAAGCGGAAAGCCTCGGCGGTGGCCAGTAAGGTGTCCACCCGGGAGGCCCCGGAGCTGACCTCGCCGGCGTAGGCTTCGCCAGCTGAGGCGATGGTGAAAATGGCAAGCCCAGCGCCTCGTCGTCCCCGCTGCGCTCGTAGCTGATCTCCACGCCGGCGCCGTTGTAGGACCTGGAGAGCACCAGCTTCTCCAGCAACCTGCGCGGCCAGGCCCGGAACTCTGCGCGGACCAGGTCGTAGAGCTGGTCGATGGGAGCGGCGAAGGGCGCGGGTGTTCGCGCCGGGTCTTGAGCACGTGCACCCGGGTTAGCCCGGCTTCCTTGCCCGGATCCCGGGTCACGTAGGCAGCCTTGCCGTAGGAGGCCAAGGTGCCCCAGCAGTCGCCGGGCCTACCCAGGGCGCACCGGATGCCCACCCTGGCTTGCTCATGAGCGGTGATGAGGCCGCTGGTAGCCGCACCGGTCGCCTTGTCCATGTTGTCCACCCTGACGTCGGCGCCGGCTCTGCGAGTGTCCGCGCCGACAAACGACAGGCTCCAAGCGTTAGCTATCACGCCGGGAATGCTCAGCTCTGCGGCCAGCTGCCTTACGTACTTGTCTCGCCGGGGGGTTCCCTCTTCGTCCTGGTCGCCACACCCGCAACCCGGCGTAGCGTAGCCCGGAAAGGTGATGCCGGCAAGCAGCGCAACGTGGTCCGGGCGCAGGTCCATCATCCTGTCCAGGGACCCTTCCGGGTCCACGCCCCAGAGCATGGGTACGGACCAGTACTTGATCCAGTGGCATTCGTAGCGGGCCCCGGCCCACACGCCAGGATCGCACCCGGGTCGGCCGGGCGCTGGGCGTGAAACCCCGGCTCACCGGCGGTGACGTCCCGGTCCGCCTGGTAGCCCGCGTATTCGGGTGGGAAGGGCAGGCCGTAGGCGGCCTGGTGGGGCATGTGTTGCTCATGGGAGGAGCCCCGACCGGTAAACGGGAGCGTGAACAACACATCGTAGGATACCCGCAGGCCAGCCTCGCAGGTGTTCACCGGGCACACATCGCAGAAGCCCCCGTACACATCCTTGACGATCACCCGGATCTCCTCGACCAGCCGGGCCGGGGGATGACTTCCCGGACCCCTTTCTCTACCACCTTCAACAGAGCGTCGCCCCTGGGCGCCGGACCACCGGACATGGCTCAGGTCAGGCCGACCTTGCCGGGCAACTCGGGGGTAAGGCCGATTGCGTCCGCCGCCCGCCTCGCCTCGGCATAGACCCCGGGCACACGGGTTTGAAGCGCTTTGCACAGCTGGAATCTATACTTGAACTTGCCTAACGCTGGAGCCCCCTCTGTTCAGCCAGCCCTCAGTTGCACGATCATCTCGACTTCCACCGCTGCCCCTAAGGGTAGCTCGGCAACTCCCACCGAGGTGCGGGCATGGCTGCCCGCCTCCCCGAAGACGGCCTTGAGCAGTTCCGAACAGCCGTTGATCACCGCCGGCTGGGCAGTAAAACCGGGAGCGCTGGCGACAAAGCCCGTGACCTTGACGATGCGCTCTACCCGGTTCAGGTCACCGGTAACGGACTTCAAGGCCGCCAGGGCGTTGATGGCGCACAGGCGCGCGGCCCGGTAGCCCTCCTCCACGCTTACCTCGGCGCCGAGTTTGCCGGTGGTCTTGACCACGCCGCCCTCGCTGGGGAGCTGCCCGGATATGTACACCCAGGCGCCCGCCTCCACTGCCGGCACGTAAGCGGCTACCGGCCTGGCCGGCTGGGATAGGCTGATTCCCAGTTCCCCTAACCGTCTCTCGTAATCCATACTCCCACTCCTTCTCATGGTATCCCACCGATGACCAGTCTGTCCCCGACCCGCATGCCCAGTTCCTCACCGGACAGGCGGCTTGGCCCCCGCACCACCAGGTTGAGATGGTTGGGCGCGTGGGTGAGATCGAAACCCACCAGCGTCCAGAAGTGCTCGCCCCAGCTGACGGGATCCCCGGTCACGGCCAGGCCGCCGCTCTGGACTTCGAAGAACGCGAGGTAGCCGACGCTGTCCACCCGGCGTCCGGGGCCGGCTTCGCCTTCCGTCGTGACCACCAGCTCGTGAATCTCGCCTTGCCGCAGGGCCCGGGAAAGCGGCTGGATCAGCTCCAGCCCCCGCCCGTCCAGCTGGCCGCGCAGCACGGCGACGATGGTGGCGACCAGCTCCCCCTTGGAGCTGAAGGGGTTGACCTTGAAGCTGCCGCTGGCATAGGGGTCGCCCAGGCCTCATTCCTCCTCACCATCGCTGGGCACTGCCAGATGCTCCACATTCTAGCACTTCCCACCTGACTCCTGCCGCAAGCGAGAACCTGAGCAAGGTCAGCACACCGGGAACACCGGCCCGCGGAAGGAGATGGCCACCGGAAAACCGGCCCGGGTCTGCCGGCAGGCCGGCGGTGAGGGCAGGCCGGATGCGGCGTATGCCCACTTATAGGGTCACAGCGTAGAAGGTGATATCGGGGCCCCGGGCATGGTGAAGGCCGGCCGGCCCACCGGGGAACCGGCCTGCCCAGGACCTCGGCGCGCGGCCCGAGAGAGGCTCCTGCAGACAAGGGGGGTACCGGCGACATGGCCAGCAGCTCCGGCGGTAGCCTTGGGACTGCCGGCACCGGAGTCAGGAGACGGCATACCCCGCCCAAAGCCCCGGGATTCCGGATGCGGGCGAAGCCGAAGAAGCTGGCCAGTACACCGGGGAGGAGGCGCCCGGGCCCAGCGCGCCCTTCCCGGGCCCCCTCGACGCAGGTCTCATACACGTCGATCCGCTGCCCAGCTCCAAACAGCGGGATGCCCGCGGACCGGGTGGGCAGGGCCCGGCGGGAGACGGCGCTCAATAGTTCGGACATCAACCCCGCCTCCGGCCCGCCCGGGGCCAGCAAGACCGCGACCCCAAACTGGACCTTATCCCCCTGACCGCCGCCGGGACCAGGGTGGGGCCGGAGGCATGGCGCATCATGAACCTGCATAGGGCGTCGGAGGCTTGGCGGGGATCCCAGTTGAACTCTTACAGCCCGGCCCTGGCTTTCAGACCGAAGGGGGCGCCCCGCTCCCCTTGCCCGGGAGCTTCCCCCCGATGTTCATGGCCGGCGCCCCCAGGGCCGGGCCATCGGGAGGGATGTCCGGAAACAGGGCCCGTACCACCGGCCATACCGCCCGGGAAAACACCTGCAACAGGCCAGCGCGGTCCCCCACCCTCCTCAGGCCCAGCCAAAGCCACATGGCCTCCACACCAACCCCAACGCTAGGGCCGCGCCGGTACCCCGGTCCGGCTCCCCGGTGAAGGCGGCGCAAAGCATGCCCCGGGTGACCAGCACTAGCCGGGCAGGTTCATCACCGCCCATCCCCCCGCCCATGGTCTATGAGGCAAATAGCGCCGCTAGAAGGCGGGCGGCCTGGGCTGGCCCGCCACTCTAGCCCGGCGCCGGGACCGCCGGGTTAGGGGGAGAGCAGCTTCACCCGGTGTAGGATGCGGGCTAGCGGGATGCCGATGAGGGCGCTCCCTCCGGCCTGGACGAAGTTCCCCGGTAGTTCCACCAAGGCGGCCGGGACACCGAACATGAGCGAGCCGGCGATGAAGTATCCGGTGATCATCCAGAGTCCCGCTACCGCCACGGCGACCACCACGGCCGGGCTAACCTTCCCGCTGCTTCTAAAAGCGCGATGGCCGAGGGCTCCAACGATGAACCCCTCCAGACCCTTGATGACCAAGGTCCACGGCGCCCAGTGGGTGAGTCCCAGCTGCAGGTTGGCCAGGGCCGAGCCGATTCCCCCGGCCGCCGCGCCCATACCGGGGCCGGCCAGTAGCCCGGTCAGGAAGATCATGCTATCACCTAGATTGATGATGCCCTGGGTTGCCGGGACGGGAACGTGGATGGCCATGGTGGCGACGTTGACCAGCACCGTGAACATGGCGGCGAGCGTCAACCAGCGAACGGGTGGGCGTGACATGGAAAAGCCTCCTCCCGGTTCTGGGGCGGGCGGAGGCGGAGCGCCAACGGCGGGCAGGCCATGGGCCGACCCGGGCCACGCTATGACCGTCTTCTCCCAATCGGACTCTACCGTCGGCTCCGGATTCGCACCGGATCAACCGCTGGGGATGGCGGGCTCGTCCCGTAGAGGGCATCACCGCCGGTTGGGAATTGGAGCTGCTAGCTCCTCGCCCTGCCCCGAAGACCGCTTTTGCTTTAGATTGTAGGCTAGCCGCCTCACCCTGTCAAGGGATGAGTTGACAGAGGCATTTGCGACGTGCCCGTGTTCCGCCCCGGGGTCTTGGCTACACCCTGCGTGCCACCGGGTCGAACTAGGGCTTTTCGCACCTAAGCGACGGGCGGGAGCCGTATTGTCCGTCCCGGCGGGGATTGGCCGGATGGAGAGGCCGCATGCGCACAGCCGGAAACCACTGTGCTTCCCAGCTTCCCGTTTGCAGTGGTCTTTTGCGCCGGCACCGGGCTGCCAAGCCGATCCAGGCGCTGGGTGCATACCCGGCCCAACCTAATGGCCGGCATCATGCTCAAGGCCAAGCTGTAACGGAGGTGGATTCGCTACAAGTCCCGCATACGGTGCTCCTCAAAGCCAAACACCCAATGCAACCGGCCGTTCACCCGCTCCATCGCCGGGCTCCGGGCAAAGGCCCGCTCCCACTGGTAGCTCGACCGCGCGATGGGCACCGTCGCTCACCCCCTTCCCGACATGGGAAAGTCTGGGCACCCGTACACTGCGGAAAAGAGGAGTCCGGGAGGGGGGGAAACCAACAGCACGCTGCTAGTCCTTGCCAGGACGGGCTGGACAATTGCGGAATTGGGAACCTGGCCAAAAGTGCAGGCTTCCCGGTTGAAGTGCTCGCGCCGGGCGCCGAGCATCTAGAGCTGCCCTAAGGAGGTGAACGGAGATAGCTGCGGCTGAGTGCGCTCTGTCGCCGGACGCGCTTCCCGTCCTAGCTCCCCTGGTCGACCGGGGAGGCAACCAGCTTTCTCCCTGGAGCAGGTGGGAGCCTCTCCAGGCCACGGGCGACCAGGCTTGGGCCACTCCCGGCGCTGGCCGGGCCGGGCGCCAGGCCGGAGAAGGAGGTGGCCCGGACCCTGGAGCGACTGCTGGACCCCTCCCGGCCAGTACGGGTGCGGCTGATGGCGGGCTCAGCGGCCATGGCATGCCTCGTCTATTTCCACGGCTCCCCGGCCGCCGTCAGCTTCACTGCCCGGGGTGAAGCAATGTTGGTGCGGGACCCGGCACCTCCGGACCAGCTGGTGGCGGGTATCGCTGCATGCTGGAAGGATACGGCCGGTCTCCAGCGGCCTGAAGTTGAAACCGGACCCGCCTGTGGGCCTGGCCTTTGCCGCCCCGGCGGACCTTTACCGGCGACCAGTGCTGGCGGACCGGGCAGCCATGCAACCGCTCCGGGCGCTGTGCTACCGTCCAGAAACAGTACGGGATGCCATGGACCACACGCCCGCCGCTGGCCAGTGGCTGCGGGCCGGCCCAGGGTGTTCATGCGGCCGAACACCTGCACGAACCCCGGTGACTTGGCCGGGTACGTCGAACGGCTGGTGGAACCGGGAGTAGCGACAAGGAACCGGGATGGCTATAGCCCGGGCGGGGACGGGTGGTCGTCTGCCGGAAACGTTCTCATTGCCGGCCGGGTCCTACGCCGGGAAGTGTGCTTGCCGGGTGCGGCCGGTGAGGTATCGCGCTCGGCCATAGTCTGCCTGCAGGCAGGACTCCATGACAACCAGGATGTGGCGGGAGCAAGACGTGGTCATGCTGGAGGCAGTCCGGTCCCGGCGGGTAGTCGAGACAGTCGAGGCTTTCCTGGACCCAGGCCGGGCCACACCCTGGAGCTAGCCCGGGGTCCCGGCCCTCCCCTCGCCCGGGCGGCATGATACGCCCGGGCGTTCTGGTGGTTGCCGGCGAACTCGCTCTACCAGAAGCCGGGCCGGCAGCCATGGCAACGACACGGGTCGTGAGCGGCTTGGCCTCGCTATCGACGGGCAGCTCCGGGCCGCAGCCACCCGTGGCCCTCGGCCCCGCACTCTCAAGGCCGCGCCGTTGAGACACGCTTGCGAACGACGCCTGACCAACTGGCGGGGTACGCTGCAGTACCGGGAATCCAAGCGAAAACCTGCGGGGAGAACGGCTGGCAGACCGGGGCCACGCCAGCGGCACCGGACCGTGGGAATGTCCGGCCGTGTTCACCGCTGGCCGCAGCCGGCCCAGGATGACACCAACGCTACCCCAGCCCCGCGTCAATGGGCTGAGGGTTCGCCTGCTTTGCGCGGAGACGTCCCGTTACCTGGTAGGAGTAGCGGAACCGGCCACCCCATATGATCGTCAATGCGTTTGCCGTCTCACCCGGCCTTGCCACCGCTAGCCGACGTGAACCCCCGGCGGTGCCAGGCAGAGGCTGAGGGCGGCCACCGCCAGCACGGCTCCTGCGGCCGGCAGTCCCACCCAAACATCCACACCCGCCACCCCGCCCTGGGCCCGCGCTATTCGACCAGGGTGCCCGGGGCGCCGGGGAGTTGCTCCCCTGCAACCGGCTCGTTCCGGTCTTCCTCGGGTAGCCGGGGAAGTCGTTCCAGGCTTCCTAGACCGAACTGCTCAAGGAACATGCGGGTGGTGGCGTACAGCATGGGACGTCCCACCACCGGCTTGCGCCCTTCTTCGCAGATGAGGCCGCGCTCAACCAAGGTGGCGATGGTGGCGTCGCTGCGTACGCCCCTAATGGCATCGATTTCGGCGCGGGTGACGGGCTGGCGATAGGCCACGACGGCCAAAGTCTCCAGGGCGGCCCGGGAGAGGGCCGGGGGCGACCGGGTCTTGCCCAGCTTCTCCAGCACGGGGGCATACTCCGGGCGGGTCAACAGCTGGTAGCCTCCTCCCAGCTGCTCCAGGGACACCCCGCGCCCAGCGGCACCGAACTCCTGGACCAGGATCTCCACCACCTGGGCCACCAGGGCCGGGTCCAGGCCGCCGGCTGAGGCCAGCTCGGCCACGGTAAGGGGCGATGCGGCGGCAAACAGCATGGCTTCCACCATGCCCCGGGCCAGCTCCACCCCTAGCTGCGCGGGTCTGTTCACGCGGTCACCTCCCCGGTCCGCGACCGGGGCCGGATGTGAATCTCGCCCAACGGACCGGTTTGCTCGACTCGCACCCGCCCCCGGCGCACCAACTCCAGCAGCGCCAAAAACCCGGTTATCCAGCGCCGGCGAGGGCCCGTCCCCATGAGCTCGTGGAAGTAAATGCCCGCCCGCCCTTGCCGCCTGGCCCTGAACGCCGCCGCCGCCAGCTGCCGCATGGCGCTGGCGATGGTCTCCAGTTCGCGGACGATGGTGGCGTAACGAGGCGCCGCCCGGGCCAACAGCTGGGACCAGATCCGGCCCAGTTCCTCGGCACTGCCCGCACGTGGCACCCGGGGGGTCACCTCCGGTAGGCCGGGGGGCCGCTCCCATCTGAGGCTACGCTCGCCGGCCAACGCCCCCAGGCCGGCAGCGGCGCTGCAGAACGCCCGGTAGGCCAGCAGGCGCTCTACCAGCTCCCGGCGTGGGTCGGGTTCGCTCTCCTCTGCCACGGAAGCCTGCGGCGCCGGTAGCAGAACTTGCAGCTTAAGCTGGACCAGCTGGGCCGCCACCACCAAGAATGCCCCGGCCGCCTCCAGATCTCGCCATTCCCTCTCCTGCAGGTAGCGCAGGTACTGGTCGGTGATGTGGGCGATGGGGATCTGGTGGATGTCCAACTGATCCCGCTCAATAAGGCTCCAGAGCACTTCCAGGGGACCTTCAAACCCCTCCAGGCGCAAGGAAAGCCCGGTCACCGGCCACCTCCCGGTCAGACACGCATGGCTTCGCGGATGCTCTCCAACACGGCCGCGGCCTCCCGCCGCGCCCGGCGGGCCCCATCTTGCCGGATGTCCTGCATCAGCCCGGGCTGGGCGGCGTACTGCTCCCTCCGCTCGTGCACGGGCGCAAGGTACCGGATGATGGCCTTGGCCAGGCGCTGCTTGCACTCAACGCAGCCGATGCCGGCCCTGGTGCATTCGGTCTCGGTCTCCTCACGCGCTGCCGCGTTGAACAGCGTGTGAAAACGGTAGGCAACGCAGACCTCCGGGTGGCCGGGGTCACTCTTGTGCACCCGGGCCGGGTCGGTGACCATGCGGCGCACACGTTCCTCGATTTCGGCCGGGCTACTGCCCAGGCGGATCTCATTCTCATAGCTTTTGCTCATTTTGCGTCCATCAATGCCGGGCAGCCACGGCACCTCAGTGAGTAGCGCCTGGGGTTCGGGTAGTACGGGCCCGTAGAGGTGGTTAAAGCGCCGGGCCACCTCCCGGCATAGCTCTAGGTGCGGCAACTGATCTTGACCGATGGGCACCAGCTCGCCCCGGTACATGAGGACGTCCGCCGACTGCAGTACCGGATACCCCAGGAAACCGTAGGTGGCGATCTCCCGCCCGGCGATCTGCTGCAGCTGTTCCTTGTAGGTGGGCACGCGCTCCAGCCAAGCCAGCGGCGTGACCATGGATAGCAGAAGGTGCAGTTCGGCGTGTTCCTTCACATCCGATTGCACGAACAGCACCACCTGGGCCGGGTCCAGCCCCACCGCCAGAAAATCGAGGTACATCTCCTCCACATAGCTACGAAACTCGGTAGTGTCCTCGTAGCTGGTGGTGAGCCCGTGCCAGTCCGCCACGAAGAAAAAGCACCGGTATTCGCTCTGTAGGCGCACCCAGTTCTCCAGGGCCCCTACGTAGTTGCCAAGATGCAGCCGCCCGGTCACCCGCGACCCGCTTACCACCCGCGACGCCCTCCGGGTCATCCCTTCCGCCTCCTACAGATTACAGCCAACCCCAGAACCCCACCGCTACCCCGATGATGGCCCGCTGCACCCAGTATACGGCCGGAGCGATCAGCGTTCCTCCCACCCCGGTCATCAGCAGTATGATCAGAACGATAGGCCCCAGGTGCTCCACATCGGCCAATCGCCGCGCCATGTCGGCGGGAAGTGCTCCGGCCAGTACCCGGGACCCGTCCAGGGGAGGTACCGGGAGCAAGTTGAACATGCCCAGAGCCACGTTGATGAACAGGCCATTGCGCACCACTTCGCTCAGGGCACGCCAGAGCTGGGTGTGCGGCCCCAGCCGCACCATCGCCACCAGCGCCAGGCCAAAGGCCAAAGCCATCAGCAGGTTGGCCGCCGGGCCGGCCATGGCCACCCATAGCATGCCCCGCCGGGGGTTGCGGAAATTGTAGGGGTTGACCGGAACCGGGCGCGCCCAGCCAAAACGATAGAATAGCAGAAGGAGCGTACCGACGGGATCCAGGTGGGCCCAGGGTTCCAGGGTCAGACGTCCGGCCCGCCGCGGGGTGGGATCTCCCAGGCGGTCGGCCACCAAGGCATGGGCGAACTCGTGAAAACTCAAGGCCACCACTAGTCCCGGCAAGGTCATGACCAGCGCTTCCAAAGAAAAGGGCACCCCGCAGGCTCCTTTCGCTGGGTCCACTCAGCAGCCTGCGCCCATTATACCAAAACGGCCGGTTACCGGAAAGCCCGCGGGAAACTACAGTCTGCCGCCGGGTTGTTGGCCGGCAACCCCCGGAGTCCCTGCAGCCGGAGCAACCGCCCCCGGCCTGGGCGTGGAGACCGGTGCCCGCAGGAGCCGCGGCGCCCGGCTTGGGACGTCAACCGGGCGGACTTGAGGATGTCATCGCACCGAGCCGACGGCTCGTCTGGCCACGGCCACAGCCGGCTCCTGCCCAAGGGAAAACCGGCTCACCGCCCGGCGCTACGGTCTGAGCCGGTCGGATGGTCGGCTGGCGCGGTCACTTCGGGGCCCGGCCATACCGTAGGTACACCGGATTACCGCCCTGCCCCAGCGGTGCTGACCACCACCGCGTAGGTTGCGCGACACCAGTCCACCCTGGCCCCCAGGTGCTCGCTGACAAACCGCACCGGTAGCATGGCCCGGTCGTGCCGGATGATGGGAGCAGCATCCAGCCGGTAGGCGAAGCCGTTGACTACGGCCTGGCTGCTGCCGATGACCAACCTTATGGTGGTACCATCTCGCTCAATCACCACGGCCCGCTCTTGCCCAATCCAGGTGACCTGCGCGCCCAGCTGCTGGGCCAGCGCCCGCACGGGCACCAAGGTACGGTCATTGGCGATGAACGGCCGCACCGGCAAGTGTACGTTATGACCGTTGACGACGAGGGAAGGCTGACCGCCCTCTCCCCGGAAGCCGTAGAGCAGGTACTGCTCGCGCACCTTCCTGAAGGCCTGCAAGCCTGCCTGGTACCGCTGCTCCCCGGCCTGGGGCGACAGGTTCTCTTCCAGCCACCTCGCCACCTGGCCGCTACCCATGTGGCGGTCAAACATGGTCCGCTGGTGGGGCGCTGGTCCACTCCTGGGAACGGGAAACTGCCACTGGCTTCTGGCCAAAAAGAGCATGTGCAGCCCGGTGCGGGCCGGGTTGAACCGGCGGTAGTCGGTGATGGTCAGCCGGGCGCCGCCCAGCGTGCCCCGGTCTTCCGGGGCGAAGGTCACGCCCGGGAGGCCGGCACCATTGAGGAGGGCGGCAAAGCGCGTCGACTGTAGCCCGGCACCCCCCACCCAGGTAAACTGGTCGGCCTGGACCACCCCGGAGCCCGACGCCAGACCGGTGGCCAGGTACCCGAACGCGCTGGCCAGATGGGGAATGTTGGGAGAGGTCTGTACCCAAGTAAGTCCGGTGTCCTGGAACAGCATCTCGCGGGTATACCCTTCCATGCGCACCACGGTGAGCTCGGCGCCGATCAAGCGGTTGAAGTATTGGGCCAGCTCTCCGATGGTCATGCCGTGAGCCAGCGGCAGGATGTCTACGCCGAGGAAACTCTGGTAGCCCTCCTCAAGCACCGGGCCCTCCACGATCACGCCGCCCAGGGGATTGGGCCGGTCCAGCACGATAAAGGGGAGCCCGTGCTCCCGGGCGGCCGCCATGGCGTACTGCATGGTGGAGATAAAGGTGTAGGTCCTGGCCCCGATATCCTGCATGTCAAAAACCAGAACGTCCACGCCCGCCAGCATGGCGGCGGTGGGCCGGCGCGTGCGACCGTACAGGCTGTACACGGGAATGCCCAACACTGGGTGCACGTATGACTCAACGTAGGCACCGGCGGCAGCCTTCCCGTCGATGCCGTGCTCGGGGGCGTACAGCGCCCGCAGGTTGATGCCGGCGTCGGCGGCAAAAATGTCGACGAGCGACTGCCCCCGGCCGTTGACCCCACTCTGGTTGGTGATCAGGCCGACTCGCTTTCCCGCCACCAGGTGCCGGTAGCGTTCCAGAAAGACTTCGTTGCCCAAGCGGAAGCGGGCGTGGGCAGGCGGGGTGGCCAGGGCGCCGGCCATCGCGGGCCAGAGCAATAACACCGTCAAGAGCAATACCGCCGGTTTCTTCATGCCGCTTTCCTCCCCCGGGGTGGTTACCGCCTCTACAGACGTACGGACCCGGTCACCGGTTCGCCGTAAGCAGAAGCGGGCGCCTGGCAATTGATGGGAGGCAGAGTCCGGGGCCGGTGACTGGAGACCAGCAGCTCCCTCCCCGCCCCAGGCGGGCACCCATGGGACCGGTGCCTGCAATGACCCGGCGTCGGGACGGCGCCTCCTCCCCGGTGCTTCCGTCAACCGCCGGCCGCCGTCTGGTCC
>DMHJ01000094.1:4280-11941 GCA_003449495.1 Clostridiales bacterium UBA8153 | reverse complement strand
TGCCACAGGAAGACTCTACATGGCAGAGAAGATGAGTGGAGCGAGGGGTATGAACTGATTGGCAAAGCAAGGACGTGACAGGACATAACTCCAAGTAGACCGTCATGCTGCCGGGGCGCCACCACCGGGCACGAAAAATACGTCGACGCCATTTTTTCGGGGTAGAATATGTCCGAGAACCTATCGATTTAGACAGAGCCACCAGGGATTGACTACAAGACGGCCTACCGGTGGTTCTGAGCTGGCATTCTTGCCGTGCCATCCCGGCAGTCGCCGGGCGGGACCATTTTGGTGTAGTAGCTAATGAACGAACCCGGCAGGACCGTGCTGGGCTGGCCAGTTTCCCCATGCACACCCACGGAAGAAAGAGCAGACGGCTGTTGTCAAGTACCCGGTTCAAACGCCGGGGCATGCGGCAGCCGGTCAGGCTGAAATGGCTATTGACTGGCCCAGAGGGCTGTGATACTATTGCTCATTGCCATCGGGTTGCGTGGTTTGTGTGCCTACGGTATGATTCTAGGGGAATCGGGGCAAGCTGGTCAGCTGGAAAAGCGAGGCATCTGGAATGCGAGCGACCCGGGGACCGGCTGCCGCCGGATTTGTTGTTTTTCCTGCCCCCTGTCTGCGAGGCATAGTTGGAAACGCTCTGAGACCAGCACTTATCTTTAAGGAGGAGCGTTGATGGTTCAACCCCGCGACGGAGAACGGGTAAGCTTCTCCCGCATCCGCGAAGTCTTGCCCATGCCCAACCTCATCGCCATCCAGCAAGACTCGTACGACTGGTTTCTTAGGGAAGGACTGCGGGACATATTTCGCGAGGTCTCGCCCATCCAGGATTTCACCAACAAGCTAATCTTGGAGTTCACAGACTATACCCTCGGAGAGCCCAAGTACCAGGTGGAGGAATGTAAAGAGCGCGATGTAAACTACGCTGCTCCACTCAGGGTCAAGGCACGCCTGATCAACCGGGAAAGCGGAGAAGTCAAAGAGCAGGAAGTGTTCATGGGAGACTTCCCGCTCATGACGGATAAAGGGACGTTCATCATCAACGGCGCCGAGCGGGTGGTCGTCAGCCAGCTGGTGCGATCGCCGGGAGCATACTACGACGAGCAGCTTGATAGCAGCGGGCAACGGCTGTTTTCCGCTACCATCATCCCCAACCGGGGAGCTTGGCTTGAGTTTGAGACCGATCCGGCGGAAGTGGTCTACGTGCGGGTAGACCGGACGCGGAAGCTACCTGCCACCGTGCTGTTAAGGGCTCTCGGGTATGGCTCCAATGAGGAAATCCTCGACCTGATGGGGGATACCGCCCAGGTCAAAAATACTCTGGATAAAGACACCACCAAGTCAACGGACGATGCCCTGATCGAGATATACAAACGCCTGCGCCCGGGCGAGCCGCCCATGGTGGACAATGCCCGCACTTTGTTGAACAGCCTATTCTTTGACGCCAGACGCTACGACCTGGCCACGGTGGGAAGGTATAAACTCAACAAGAAGCTTGCCCTGCGCCGCCGGGTTATGGGTAACTACGCCATTGATGACATCGTTCATCCCGGAACCGGCGAAATACTGGCCGCACGCGGCAGTCTCATCGATAGGGCCACGGCCATCCGTCTGGACGAGGCCGGACTGGCCCAGGTTGATGTGCAGACGCGTGATGGCAGTGTAGTCCGCGTGCTGTCCAACGACACCCACAAGATCGAGAACAAGACCATTATCAGAGAAGACCTTGTCTCTTGCATGAACTACCTTTTCGGATTGTTTAAGGGAGTCGGTGAGACCGACGACATCGACCACCTGGGCAACCGCCGCCTTAAGTCAGTGGGGGAACTTTTGCAGAACCAGTTCCGTCTTGGCCTTGCCCGCATGGAGCGGGTTGTGCGCGAGCGCATGACCATCCAGGATGTGGACATCATCACCCCGCAGGCCCTGATCAACATCCGGCCGGTAGTGGCGGCGGTCAAGGAGTTCTTCGGTTCTAGCCAGCTATCGCAGTTCATGGACCAGACCAACCCGCTGGCCGAGCTTACCCATAAGAGGCGCCTGAGCGCCCTGGGCCCGGGTGGCTTGAGCCGCGACCGGGCCGGGTTTGAGGTGCGCGATGTGCACCATTCGCACTACGGTCGCATGTGCCCCATTGAGACCCCCGAGGGTCCCAATATCGGGCTGATCGGTGGGCTGTCCACTTTCGCCCGGATCAACGAGTATGGCTTCATTGAGACCCCTTACCGGCGCGTGGACAAGGCCCGGCAGGTAGTGACCAACGATATCGTCTACCTCACGGCCGACGAAGAAGACGAGTGCGTCATTGCTCAAGCCAACGAACCCCTGGAAGAAGGGGGAGGGTTCGTGCGGCGGAGGGCAGCGGCCCGCTTCAAGCACGATATCAAGGAGGTCCCGGTAGAACAGGTCGACTTCATGGACGTGTCGCCCAAACAGGTGGTGAGCATTGCCACTGCCCTGATCCCGTTTCTTGAGAACGATGACGCCAACCGGGCGCTCATGGGTTCCAACATGCAGCGGCAGGCCGTCCCCCTGCTCCAGTCGGAATCGCCGCTGGTAGGTACGGGTGCTGAGATGAAGGCGGCTCAGGATTCTGGAGTAGTGGTGTTTGCCAAGCGGGCCGGCCTGGTGGAGAGAGCACTCGCCGATGAAGTGATGGTCAGGACGGCCGACGGCCAGCTAGACCGGTACCGGCTCACCAAGTTCGCCCGGTCCAACCAGGGTACTTGCATGAACCAGAGAGCCGTGGTAGTCAAGGGCGACGATGTCCGTGAGGGTGATCTCATCGCCGATGGGCCCTCGACGGCCCGGGGTGAATTGGCCTTGGGGAAGAACGTGCTGGTGGCTTTCATGCCCTGGGAAGGCTACAACTACGAGGACGCCATACTCATATCCGAGCGCCTGGTGCGCGAGGACGTTTTCACATCCATCCACATTGAGGAATATGAGTCTGCCGCTCGCGATACTAAGCTAGGACCGGAAGAGATCACCCGGGACATTCCCAACGTAGGTGAGGACGCACTCAAGGACCTGGATGAGCGCGGGATCATCAGGATCGGAGCCGAGGTCCGGACCGGGGACGTCTTGGTCGGGAAAGTCACCCCTAAGGGAGAAACCGAGCTGACGGCCGAGGAAAGGCTATTGCGGGCCATCTTTGGCGAAAAGGCGCGGGAAGTCAGGGATACTTCCCTGCGGGTACCCCACGGGGAAAGCGGCATCGTAGTGGATGTGAAGGGGTTCAGCCGCGAGAGAGGCGATGAGCTGGCCCCGGGCGTCAACCAGCTGGTACGAGTGTACATCGCCCAGAAGCGAAAGATATCCGAAGGGGACAAGATGGCTGGAAGGCACGGGAACAAGGGCGTCATTGCCCGCATCCTTCCCGAGGAGGACATGCCGTTTCTCCCCGACGGGATACCGGTGGAGATCGTCCTCAACCCGCTGGGGGTGCCTTCCCGGATGAACCTGGGACAGATCCTCGAGTGCCACCTGGGTTGGGCCGCCAGGATCCTCGGGTGCCGGGTGGCCAGCCCGGTGTTTGACGGTGCTACCGAGAAAGATATCGATGACTTCTTGGCGGAGGCGAAACTACCCCCCGATGGCAAGTCCGTCTTGTTTGACGGCAGGTCGGGTCTGCCCTTCGATAGCCGGATAACCGTGGGCTATGCCTATATGATGAAGCTGGCCCATCTGGTCGATGATAAGATTCACGCCCGCTCCACGGGACCGTACTCCCTGGTCACCCAGCAACCTCTGGGTGGGAAGGCCCAGTTTGGCGGCCAGCGTTTTGGCGAAATGGAGGTCTGGGCCCTGGAGGCCTACGGTGCGGCCTACACCCTACAGGAGCTTTTAACGGTTAAGTCCGATGATGTGGTGGGCCGGGTCAGGACCTACGAAGCCATTGTCAAAGGCGACAATGTTCCCGAACCCGGCGTCCCGGAGTCGTTCAAGGTCCTCATCAAAGAGCTGCAGAGCCTGGCCATGGACGTCAAGGTCCTCACCGAAGATGCCCGGGAGATCGAGATCCGGGAGAGCGACGACGATGTGGCGGAAACGGCCCGCGAGCTGGATTTGGCCATAGAAGGACAGGAAGACCGGCGACACCTGAGGCAGCCGGCCAGGCTCGCGATGTTGCCGCCTGCTGGCGATGAGGCCGAGGATGAAGAGGACGCAGCGGTCGAGGAACTGGTGGCAGTGGAGGAGGCGGTCCCTGACCTGCCACGCCCCGCTGCCCCGTTACCCCCAGAAGGGGAGAGCTCGCTTCGTCCCAGAGCGCGTGATGCCCGGCCCATAAGCGCGGCGCGGCTACTCGGACCCTATCCCGAGGATGCAGACGAGGATGACCTTGAGAGTCCTCTGGATGATGAGGATTCCGACGAAGAGCCAGGAGAGGAAGTGCTCCCGGCCGAGCTCACTGAAGAGGAAGAGCAGCGTGAGCTGGGAAAACGGAAGAAGCGCTCGGCCCTGGCGAGGGATGAGCGGCGTCGCCGCTGGGAGCCAGACGAAACTGATGACTCGAGGTACATGGGCCGGCTCAAAGAGGCCGAGGCCGACGAGTATGACGAGGAAGACGACCCACTGGCTTAGGCAAATTTACTGGGGGGGTCTAAACCCTTGCTCGACGTCAACTTCTTCAACTCCATCCGGATAGAGCTGGCATCGCCGGACAAGATCCGGGAATGGTCGTGGGGTGAGGTCAGAAAGCCCGAGACCATCAACTACCGCACACTGAAGCCCGAGCGGGAAGGGCTGTTCTGTGAGAAGATCTTCGGTCCGACGCGAGACTGGGAGTGCCATTGTGGCAAGTACAAGAGGGTAAGGTATAAAGGGATCGTCTGCGATAAGTGTGGCGTGGAGGTAACCAGGCAGAAAGTGCGGCGGGAGCGCATGGGTCACATCGAGCTGGCCGCTCCGGTTTCCCATATATGGTACTTCAAGGGTATACCCAGCAGGATGGGGCTCATCCTGGATATGTCACCCCGGGCTCTAGAGCATGTCCTATACTTCGTCTCATACATCATTACCGACCCGGGCGAGACTCCGATGATGGAGAAGCAGATCTTGACCGAGAGCGAGCACCGGGAAGCCCGGGAGAAGTACGGGCAGAACTTCCGGGCGGGCATGGGTGCCGAAGCAGTCAAACGCCTGCTGGAGCGTATCGACTTGGATGAGCTTGGCGGTGAGCTGAGAGACGAGTTGCGCCATGTGAGCGGGCAGCGGCGGGTCCGGGCCATCAGAAGGCTGGAAGTAGTGGAGGCGTTCCGCAAATCCTATAACCGCCCGGAATGGATGGTCCTGGACGTAATCCCGGTGATCCCGCCCGAGCTGAGGCCCATGGTGCAGCTGGATGGAGGAAGGTTCGCTACTTCGGACCTCAATGACCTTTACCGGCGCGTCATCAACCGGAACAACCGTCTCAAGCGGCTGCTGGATTTGGGGGCACCCGATATCATCGTGCGCAACGAAAAGCGCATGCTGCAGGAAGCCGTGGACGCTCTCATCGACAACGGCCGGCGCGGGCGTCCGGTGACCGGGCCGGGCAACCGCCCGCTGAAGTCCCTCAGCGACATGCTCAAGGGCAAGCAGGGCAGATTCCGCCAGAACCTGCTGGGCAAGCGCGTGGACTATTCGGGCCGTTCGGTGATTGTGGTTGGTCCCAAGCTCAAGTTCCACCAGTGCGGTCTGCCCAAGGAGATGGCCCTGGAACTGTTCAAGCCCTTCGTCATGGAGCAGCTGGTAAAAGGGGGCCTAGCCCATAACATCAAGAGTGCGCGGCGCATGTTGGAGCGGGTGAAGCCCGAGGTCTGGGACGTTCTCGAGGATGTGATCAAGGAGCATCCGGTGTTGCTGAACCGGGCCCCCACCTTGCACCGCCTGGGGATCCAGGCGTTTGAGCCGGTTCTGGTCGAAGGCAGGGCCATCCAGATCCACCCCTTGGTGTGCACGGCGTACAACGCCGACTTTGACGGCGACCAGATGGCGGTGCACGTACCTTTGTCCGCCGAGGCCCAGGCCGAAGCCCGGCTGCTCATGCTGTCTGTGCACAACGTGCTCAATCCCAAGGACGGGACACCGGTGGTCACACCCACCCTGGACATGGTTCTGGGTTCGTACTATCTTACCGTCGCGGACACCGCAAGTCCTGACGGGCAACTGCGGGCATTTGGGAGCACCGAAGAAGCCATGATGGCTTACGAGCTGGGCCACCTCAGGCTCCACGAGCGGATCTGGGTACGGGTCAACGGCCGCCGTCTCAGAACCACCGTGGGCCGGGTAATCTTCAACGATCAGCTCCCGGAAGACTTGAGGGATCTGGAGAGCGAGCGGGTGGTAAACCGCCGGGTCTTAGGCGACATCGTGGCCGAGTGCTACCGGCGTCACGGTATGGCCGTCACCGCCCGCATGCTCGACGGCGTCAAGGACTTGGGATTCAAGTACGCGACCAAGGCAGGGACCACCATTTCCATCAAGGACGTGGTGATCCCACAGGCCAAAGCCGCCATCCTACAAGAGGCCGATGAGCAGGTAGAAGAGATCACGCAGCATTTCAACACGGGCCTGATCACCGGCGAGGAGAGATACGAGCGCATCACCTCGGTCTGGTCGCGGGCCAAAGATAAGGTAACCCGGGAGCTCATGACCGCGCTGACCGGGTTCAATCCGGTGTTCATGATGGTAGACTCGGGGGCCAAGGGTAATGTGGCGCAGATCACCCAGCTGGGAGGTCTGCGCGGACTCATCACCGACCCATCCGGGAAGATCATGGAGTTGCCCATCCGGGCCAACTTCCGGGAAGGTCTCACCGTGCTGGAGTATTTCACTTCTACGCACGGTGCCCGCAAAGGCCTGGCCGACACGGCCTTGCGTACGGCCGACTCCGGGTACTTGACCCGGAGGCTGGTGGACGTAGCTCAGGATGTGGTGGTGCGGGAGATCGAGTGCCGCACCACTATGGGCATCGAGGTGGAGGCCATCGCCGAAGGCAAGGAGATCATCGAGACTTTGCCCGAGCGCATCGTGGGCCGGGTGGCCCTTGACGATATTGTCTCCTCCTCCGACGACCAGGGGTTAGGCGGGCAGGTTCTGGTGAGCGCCGGCCAGGAGATCTCCCGGGAAGCCGCCGACGCTATCGTCGAGGCCGGGATCACCGCCGTGACCATCAGATCCGTGCTCACCTGCCAGTCCCGCTACGGCGTGTGCGCCAACTGCTACGGCCGCAACTTGGCTACCGGTCAGATGGTGGGTATCGGCGAGGCCGTAGGTATCATTGCTGCCCAGTCCATCGGTGAACCGGGAACCCAGCTAACCATGCGGACATTTCACACCGGCGGCGTAGCCGGCGAGGACATCACCCTAGGCTTGCCTAGGGTGGAGGAACTGTTTGAGGCCAGGAAGCCCAAGGGCCAAGCCATCATGGCGGAAGTAACCGGGCTGGTGCACTTTACCGAGAACCGGGGCCGCCGGGAGCTGCACGTCTTCGGGGAAGATGGCGAGGTGCAGGTCTGCCCGATCCCCTTTGGGGCCCGGGTGAAAGTAGGGGAAGGCCAGCAAGTGGAGATAGGCCAAGAGCTCACCGAAGGGTCCGTGAACCCCCACGATTTGCTGCGGGTGAAGGGCCCGCGGGGAGTCCAGGTGTACTTGCTCCAGGAAGTGCAGAA